>JANMCD010000292.1:0-1594 GCA_031360905.1 Novosphingobium sp. | reverse complement strand
CTTCATCGCCGACGAGTGGGGCGATCTGGTCGCAGAATTCGGCGCGGCGGAATCCGGCGTGCTGGTTGCCGAAATCGACCTCGCCCGCGCCGCCCGCCACCGCGCCGGCATGGGCTTCTTCCGCGACCGCCGGCCGGAGCTATACGGCCGCATTGCTCAGGACGTTTGAGACGGCGTGACGCAGCGCTATCTGATCGCGCTGGGGTCGAACCGGCTCCACCCGCGCCATGGCCCCCCCGCCGGAGTGCTGCGCGCCGCGCTCGCCGCGCTGGACCGCGAGGGGCTTCTTGTCGAAGCGGCCTCACCCATCATCGCCAGCGCCCCGCTTGGCCACTCGCAGCGGCGCTATGCCAATGCAGCGGCGATCGTGCTCAGCCGGTGCCAGCCGGTCGAATTGCTCGCGCAGCTCAAACGGGTAGAGCGATCCTTCGGCCGCAAGCGCGGCGGGCGCCGCTGGGGCAGCCGGGTGCTCGATCTCGATATCGTGCTGTGGCAAGCCGGCAGCTGGTCCTCGCCCGGCCTCACCGTCCCCCATACCTCCTTCCGCCACCGCGCCTTCGTCCTCACCCCCGCCGCCGCCATCGCCCCGCGCTGGCGCGACCCCGTCACCCGCCTCACCCTCAAACAACTCCAGTCCCGCTTGACCCGCCCCCGCCCGCTCCCTAGGTGCAGCGCCAGGTGAGGGCCCATAGCTCAGTCGGTAGAGCAACTGACTTTTAATCAGTAGGTCGCTGGTTCGAACCCAGCTGGGCTCACCATATTTGTTGTATGAACACTGACACCGCCAGACGCGCGCGAAGCGATTTGACGGCCACTTCCGGGACCGACCAGCATGCCGCAGAGAATGGCGCAGAGAGTTTGAGTCCCGATATCGTAGCGCATTTCAGCAAGTCATGAGATTTGGTTCAATCCCGATAAGCGAGGTTCAGGCAAGATGAAGCCCTTGGCCGGATTGCGCGTACTCGACCTGACGAAAGTTCTCGCAGGTCCGATTTGCACCCAGGCGCTTGCCTCGTTCGGTGCCGAGATCATCAAGGTCGAGCCGGTCGCAGGCGGCGATGAATCTCGTTTCTGGGCGCCGGTTGCGCACGGCGTTGGTGCCGCATTCGTCAGTGTCAATTCTGGCAAACGCAGCATCGCGCTCAATCTGAAGCAGGTTGAAGGGCGGTTGATTGTGGCGAGGCTCGCCGCCGGGGCTGACATCATTATCGAAAGTTTTGCGCCAGGTGTTGCCGCCAAGCTCGGGGTGGATCATGATACGCTGGTTGGGGACAGGCAAGATGCCATCTGCTGCTCGATATCCGGATGGGGGCAGCGCGGCCCGAAAAGCTCCGCCCCAGGCTATGACGCGATCCTTCAAGCCTATTCCGGGCTGATGGCGATGAACGGAGAAGCCACGCGTAATCCCGTTCGACTGCCGGCCTCACCGGTAGATCAGGTCACCGGGCTTTATGCCACGCAGGCGATCCTGGCCGCCGTCATCGAACGGTCGAGCACGGGCAAGGGGTGCCGCATCGAAGTTTCGCTCCTCGAGTCGGCGATCAAGCTGCTTGCGCCCAATCTCCAGGCCTATTGGTTGTCGGGCGCCGTTCCA
>JANMCD010000276.1:0-3464 GCA_031360905.1 Novosphingobium sp. | reverse complement strand
CCCCTCAATGACGCGAGCCTGGCTTTCGACCTGCTGGAAGCCGGCAAGGTCAGCGGGCGTGCCGTGCTGATCCCGGAGTAGCGTCTTGCAAGACGCCTATCGCCAGCGCCGCCTGACAGAATCCTACTGGCCTGCCGATAGCTCGCGGCCCTATCTCGAATGGACGCTGGGGCACGCGCTCGCCGATGCGGCGGCGGCAGAACCGGAACGCGAGGCTCTGATCGAATATCTGCCCGACGGCTCGCGCGGGCGCAGCTGGACCTATGCCGGGCTGGAGGCCGAGGCGCACCGGGTCGCCGCTTCCCTGCTCACGCAATTCCGGCCGGGCGACCGGCTGGCGGTCTGCGCCAACAACATTCCCGAATGGATGCTGCTGCTTTACGGCTGCGCGCTGGCGGGGATTGTCCTGGTTACCGTCAATCCGGCCTGCAAGGCGCGGGAACTGAAGCATATCCTTGGAAATTCGGGGGCCGTCGGCCTGTTTTGCATCGACCAGTTCCGCGGGCAAAACTGCCTTGCCGAGGTGGAGGCGCTCCGCGCCGATCTGCCCTGCTTGCGCAAGGTAATCCGTTTTGCCGATTTCGCGGCGTTCGTTGACGCGGGCATTGACGATCGGCAAACGGTTACACTGCCCGATGTGAAGCCGCGCGATGCTTGCCTGATCATGTTTACATCGGGCACGACCGGACTTCAGAAGGGTGTTGTCTTTCACCACGAAGGCGTCGCCAACATGGCGCTGCTAACCCACGAACGCGGCGGTCTGCGCGATGGCGGGATCTTTGTCAGTCCGATGCCGCTGTTCTATATCGGGGGCCTGGGTCACGCGGGAGTGGGTGCGGTAATGCACCGGGCAACACATGTCATCGTGCCGCATTTCGAGCCTGAGTTGCTGATGTCCATCATCCAGCGCGAGAAGGGTAGTTATTCGCTGCTGGTGCCGACGATGATCGAAGCCGTGCTCGCGCATCCAGGCCGCTCCGACTTCGATCTTGGCAGCCTCGCCCATATCATTTCGGGTGCATCGGTAGTCGAGGCGAGGCTGATCCGCCGCACCAATGCCGAACTCGGCTGCACGCTGTGCAACGTTTACGGCCAGACCGAAATGGAAGGCGTTGTTACCTCAACGCACCGCGATGATGCGGAAGCCGATGTGACGGGCACGATCGGCCAGCCCATCGCGCATTTTGAGGTGAAGATCGCCGATCCTGAAACTGGAGACGTGGTGCCGATCGACCAGCCAGGGGAGATCTGGGTGCGTGGCCCGCAAGTCATGCTGGGCTATTTTGGCATGGCCGAGGAAACCGCGAAGACCCTGCGGTCTGACGGCTGGCTGCGTTCGGGCGATATCGCGACCATGGATGCGCGCGGCTTTATTTCAATCACCGGGCGGCTCAAGGAAATGATCATCCGCGGCGGCGAGAACGTCTATCCGCGCGAGGTCGAAAACCTGCTTCTGGAGCATCCCGCAATCCGCGCCGCCGCGGTCATCGGCCTGCCGCATCCCTATTGGGGCGAGCAGATCGCGGCGGTGATCGTGCCCAGCTCTGCGGAATCACCGCCCTCCGTCGAGGAATTGCTCGACTTCGTTCGCCGCAACCTCGCCGCTTACAAAACTCCGAGCGAGTGGTTTTTCATGGATTCCTTCCCGTTCACCGACACCGGCAAACTGCAGAAGTTCAAGCTGGTCGATGCTATTAAGGAAGGGTTGCTGACCAGTGCGCTGACCGCCGTCGCTGGCTGACGCGAAGGCTGATCCCCGGTTGGCTCGGGCCTGGCCCCTAACGTTCAGACATTCCCGGTGGTGCTGCGCACATATGCAGCGACTTCGCCCGGCTGGCACAATTCGATGATCGTGCCGTGTCCGCTGCCCTTGGTTATCCAGCCGCGCCTGAGCGGCAGGTTCGCGGTCGGCGGCTGGTCGAACACGCGCAGGCCCTTCGCCCGGTAATCCGCTAGTGACGCGTCGAGATCCGCCACTTCGAGCGCCACCACGACATCGCCTTGCGCCAGTTCGCCGCTGCCGGAGAACGAGACCAGTTCGATGATCGTGCCGTCTGTCGCCGGAAAGAAGGCGCAGCGGATGTTGAGTTCGGGTACGGATTTTACGATCGGCGCACCCAGTCCGAGAACGTCGCCATAAAAGGCAAGGCCGGCTTCGAGGTCGGTCACGCAAATTGCGATGTGGTCCAGCTTCGGCATTCCGGAACCCTTTGTTTTGACCTCTGGAAATCGCGATTTGGATCGTAATGAGGGCTATTCAACAATGCTTGACTTATCGAGCCTGCGACGAATTGACAACTGAATCGTTTCGATCGCCTGTCGATGAGCCGGAGACCGATGTGGCTTCGCTGTCGCCCGCTCTGGCCAAAGACGAAGCCGCAGATTAGGGTCGTCGCTACCGAATGGAAATACATGCGAATGAGAACGATGACGAACCCACTGGTGCGAGCTTCTCACGGATGACGACGGGGACGGTGCGCAAGCGGCGCAATCGTGTGGTCACCCGTCAGTCGCAAGACGTACGGGTCGCCGACATCCTTAAAGCCGCGCGCGAAATCGTCGCTGAGAACGGCTACGAAGGGGTGACCGTTTCAGAGATCGCGGAGCGCGCCGGGATCGTGGAAGGAACTGTCTATCGCTACTTCAAGAACAAGGAGGAGCTGCTTCTCAAGGTTGCCGAAGACTGGTTCGTCGAAAGTTTCGCGGACCTTGTCGATGTCAGCGCCATCAGCGGTACGTACAACAAGCTGCGCTACCTGATCTGGCATTCGCTCAAGACGATCAAGGCGGGGCCGGCAATCAGCCGTTTCATCATGACCGAAGTCCGGCCGAAGCCCGATTACAAGGAGACTGCGGTCTTCGATATCAATCGGCGCTACACCGCGCAAATACGCAACCTTTTCGCCGAGGCGATAAGCAGCGGCGAGTTTTCGCACGATGTGCCCGAACGCCTGCTGCGGGACATGGTGTTCGGAACTATCGAGCACAGCACCTGGCGCTTCCTGCGCGGCGAGGGGGATTTCGATCCGGCCGAGATCGCGGATGAGATCGCAGCGGTGCTTTATCGCGGAATGTCGGCCAAGCCTCCGGAAGATGACAAGTTTTCCCTGCTGGTGGACCGGCTGGAAAAGGTCGCGGATAGGCTGGCACAGGACGCTGCCGGCAAATCCTAGCTCACTGCGCAGCGGACATCAGGATTGCGCGAACCTGTTCCGGCGCATTCAGTCGCCACGCGATCCGGCCTATGCCGCAACCATCCGCCGCTTGGAATCCATCGCCTCGATCATCGCCTCAAGCCGGGTGTTGAGCAGTTCGTCCTTGTAGAAACTTTCGTCCGCGACATCGCCTTCGAAGAACAGCGCCTGCCGCCCGTGCTTGCGCGCGGATTCGGTGATGAGGAATTGCGAATTGGTCATGCCGCGGCAGGTCCGCGAAACGTGCATGACCATGCCGTCGATATGGTG
>JANMCD010000191.1:0-6826 GCA_031360905.1 Novosphingobium sp. | reverse complement strand
GTGCCCTGCGGATCACCGCGACACTGCCGCGCTGGCGAGCGCCGCACGTTCGATTGTGGCCCGATACGTCATGAGCAGGAACCGATACCTCAGCATTACCCCTGGCAACGCCGCGGCTTCGCACCCGATCGACGGGATGGTGGAACCATGCCAGCCATCAGGCAAGCCATCCTCGACCTCTTCGCACGGCCGCCACCCCGCCGATGCCCACACTGTGACAAACTCATCGCCGACCCAGTCCCGAAAAATCTGCCAAAGTAGTGCTAGACTGATTTGGCATCTGTGTATTACCCCGAAACCGACTTTAAAACGCTGCAACCCGAACATTCGTTGTTAAGCGCCCAATGATTCCCTCAGAACCCGCTTGAGGATTTTCCCATTCGCATTGCGCGGAAGCGGCGCATCGGTGAACGAAAAGAACTCTGGAATCTTGTAGTCCGGCAGACGATCGACGCAAAGCTGGCGCAACGCCGCTTCCCCGAGTTCTGTATCGTTGCTCCAGATGAACGCCTGCAATCTTTCACCGAGAACATCGTCCGGCCGTCCGACCACAGCGCATTCTACCACCGAGGGATGAAGGTGAAGCACCTCCTCCACCTGCGTCGAGGAAATCTTGTAGCCACCGCGGTTGATCATGTCCTTCTTGCGATCGACCAGCCTAACGAGGCCATCTTCCTTGATCATGGCGATATCGCCGGTGCGCCAGAATCCGCCGAAATACTCGGTCTTGGTTCTTTCGCGATCGCGCCAGAAGCCGCTGCTGCAGCCGGGACTACGGATCCACAACTCGCCCACGCTGCCCGGCGGCAATTCGATGCCATCCTCATCCATCACCGCCAACTCGACGCAGGGAAACGCCTGCCCCACCGCATCGAGGTTGTCGGCGGTATCCTCGGGCCGCACAAAGGTCGAGGGGCCACCCGCCTCGGTGGCGCCATAGGAGTTCATCAATCTGAGGTGGGGGAAGATTTCGGCCAGCCGCACCACCGTCGATCCGCGCATGGGGGCGGCGCCAAATACCCCGTATTTCCAGGCGGAAAGGTCGTATTTGCCTATATCGCTCTGGCGAATGCACAGCTCATACATCGCCGGCACCATCAGCGTCTGGGTCATCCGCTCGCGTTCGGCAATCTCGAGAAAACGCGCCGCCTTGAATTCGGACATCAGAATAACCGTTCCGCCGCAATACATGATCACCGAAAGGGCGGAGACAAGCCCACCGGTGAAACTGAGCGGAATGGAAATGACCGCGCGATCAGCGGGAGTCAGGCCAATGCACAGCGTATAAAACATCGCGGTGTGAACCACGCCCATATGCGTCAGCTCCACCCCCTTGGGCGGCCCTGTCGTGCCCGAGGTATAATTGATCGAAAGCGTGTCTTCCTCGTGGATCACTGGCGCGGGCGTAATCGCGCCGTCCACATGGGTGTCGGCAAAGGTGATCGAGCCCTCGCAGGCCTGCGGGCAGATGCGAAAACGCACCTCCGGCGCCTCCGCCGCGCTTGGCAGCAGGTCGACGAGCGCATGCTCATGCAGGATCGCGCTCGCCCCGCTATGCTGGATCAAATGCCGCAGCGCGTCCTTCTGCTCGCGAATGTTGATGGGAACGATGATCGCCCCGATTTTCGCGCAGCCCAGAAAGGCGATGATGAATTCGGGGCGATTGCCAAGGAACAGCGCCAGCCGGTCGCCATGGCCAATGCCGCGCGCGAGCAGCCCCTTGGCAAAGCCGGTCGCCTTAGCCTCCAGCTCCTGCCAGGTCAGGCGGGTATCCTCGAAGATCAGCGCCTCGCCATCGGGGTTATCGCGCGCCGCCTTGTGTATCATGTCGAAGTAACAGCCTGGACGATCCGCGAAGCAGTTCACCACCCGGTCGCCGAAATGGGCTTCCTTGCGAATGGCGACGTTGAGATCGCTCCAGTCCCGCGTCATCTCATGCTCCCGGTTCCTGGATCATCCCCGTCATGCCGGTCACACCCGGTGATGCCGCACGCGATCGCGCGCGATGATCATCTTCATGATCTGCGCCGTACCATCGCCGATTTCCAGCCCCATCACATCGCGCATCCGTTGCTGATGCGGCAGGTCCATCGACCAGCCATAATGCCCATGGGTAAGCAAGCACTGGCGGATGGTGTCGAAGGCGGTCTTGGGCCCCAGCCATTTGCACATCGCCGCTTCCGAGGTGTGCGGCAGATTTTGATCGCGCAGAGAGAGCGTATGATAGCACAGCTGGCGCGAGGCCGCGATCAGGGCTTCGGCCTCGGCCAGCGGGAAGGTCACCCCCTGATAGGTCGATATCTTCGCCCCGAAGGTCTCGCGGTGATTGGTATAGCGCCAGGTTTCATCGAGGGAGGCCTGCGCCGCGCCAATGCACATCAGGCCGATAAAGGCGCGGTTGAAGTCGAAGCCGTTCATCACCTCGATAAAGCCGCTGCCCTCCTCGCCAATGCGGTATTCCTCGGGAATCTCGACATCGTCGAAAAACAGCGAGCCGCGGCCAATGATGTGGCTGCCGACATCGTTGAAGCGGGTGCGGGTGAGGCCGGCCAGATTGGAGGGCACGAAGAACGCCGTCACCCCACGGCCGCCCTCTTCCTTGCTGCCGGTCCGGGCGAAAATGACGAAGGCATCGGCCTGATCGGCGCTGCTGATCGAGGTCTTCTCGCCTTTCAGGATATATTTCGAACCGCGACGAACCGCCGAAAGCGACACCCGTGCCGCATCCGATCCGGCGCTGGGTTCGGTAAGGCCAATCGCCACCAGTTTCTCGCCGCCCACGATCTTGGGCACCCATTCCTCGGCCAGCGCGCGGTTGGCTTTCTTGGCGATTACCTGACCGAGCAGCGAGCCGGAGGACTGGACATAAGCGACGTTGAAATCGCCATAGGCGATTTCCTCGGCAACAATACCGCTGGCGAGATTGCTGAGCCCCAGCCCCCCCAAATCCTCGGGCAGCTCGGGCGCGATCAGCCCCAGCTCGCCCATCTCGCGCATCAGCGCGCGATCGTAATGTGTCTCGCTGTCGCGCTTCACGTAAAACGGGGTGAGCTTATCGCGCGCAAAGCGTTGCGCGGTCTCTCTCAGATCGGCGTATTCTTGTCCAACTATGGTCATCGTATCATTCCCATACCGGCCGACGGCGTGGTCATCACGCCCTCAAACCACCATCCGCTATCTCCTATCCCGAGCCGAGGCTACCCAGTCGAGCGCCCTCAATCCACCATCGTCAGCCCGCCGCTCACGCTCAGCACTTGCCCGGTGATGTAGGCCGACTTCTCCGAGAGGAAAAATTCGATCGCATTCGCCATTTCCTCGGGCGTGCCAAGGCGGCGGAACGGGATCGCGCGCGCCATGCCATCCTTGATCTTCATCGCCCATTCGCTGGTCTGGCTCTGCAGCAGCGGGGTGTCGGTGGGGCCGGGGCACACGCAGTTGACGTTGATCTGATAGCGCGCCATCTCGCGCGCCAGCGTCTTGGTAAAGGCGATGATCCCGCCTTTCGCGGCGGAATAGACCGCCTCGCCAGTGCTGCCAACGCGCCCGGCGTCGCTCGAAATATTGACGATCTTGCCCGATTTCTGCGCGATCATGCTCGGCAGCAGCGCCTGGGTCAGGCGGATCGCGCCCAGCAAATTGATCGCGATCAGCTGGTCAATCAACTCGGGGGTATTGTCGAGAAAGGGCTCAACCTTGTCCCATCCCGCCGCATTCACCAGCCCGTCGATCCGGGGCGAAGCCGCCAGTACGCCCGCCGCGCAGGCGGCAACGGAACCCGCATCCGAAAGATCGATCGCCACGAAGCTGATCCTGCCCCCGGGTCCCTCGGCGCACACCGCCTCGCCGCCCTTTTTGTCCCGGTCGGCGATGATAATTTGCGCGCCCGCGCGGGCCAGCAGCAGCACGGTCGCCCGGCCGATGCCGGAAGCACCTCCGGTAACTACGAATGTCTTGTTGTCGAACGCCACGGATTTGATCTTTCAACGGGTTTGGTGGTTCAGAAAATCTCGAACGAGCGTTTTGGTTTCAGAGGAGTCGAGAAGCGCCCGGGTCTCCTCGACCTCGACGTCGAAACCCCGCTGCGGCAGGTCGGAGGCCGCCGCAATGCAGCGCTTGGCGGAAGCCAAGGCATGGCGTGGAAGCGCGGCGATCCGCTTGGCGTGAGCGCGAGCGGCACTGCCGAGTTCGCCTGGCTCGACGGACCATTGCACCATCCCCATCCGGTGCGCCTCCTGGCCGCTGACGACCTCCGCCCCAAGGATGATGCGCGCCGCCCCCGCGCGACCGCACAGGCGCGTGAGACGTTGCGTGCCGCCCGCCCCCGGAATGAGGCCAAGCCCGACTTCCGGCAAGCCGAGGCGCGCATCCTTGGCAGCGATCCTCAGGTCGCAAGCGAGCGTTAGTTCGAGGCCGCCCCCGAGCGCGGCGCCGTGCATCTCAACGATCGTGGGCTGGGGCATCGCCTCGAGCTTTGCGAACAGCTGCTGATAACGGAGCCCAACCTCGGCCTGCACCTCTGCCGAAAGTTCGAAATTTTCCTTGAGCTGTCGCAGATCAGCACCCGCGGAAAACAGTTTCAGGGCGCTGCGAAAGTGAATGACCGAACAAACGCTGGCTTCGGCGAGATCATCGAGAATGGTATGCAGTCCCGCTGTCCAGGCATCGTTCATCGCGTTCACAGGCGCCCGGTTGAGCGTCACCGTTGCGATCCGATCGGAAATATCCACGTCAAACATGGCGGATGCCCGTCTCGGCGGCTATGTCGATCCGGGCAACAGACCGCACCCTCGCAGCAAGGGCGCGGAACTCAGCCGTTACGCGTGTCATTTGTTCTTGTTCCGAACGGCCCGGAAGTCGGGCTTTCTCTTTTCAAGAAACGCAGCCACGCCTTCCTTCGATTCATCGGTCATGTAGTAAAGCGCAAGCGCCTCCAGCCCGGCATTTGCTATGCCCCGGATATGGTCCGAGTCCGCGTTGAACGACCGCTTGGCGATGGCGATGGCGGTGGGGCTCCTGGCTACAATCTCCTGACACCATTCCTCGACCGTTTCGTCGAGTTTTTCATGCGGCACGACTTCGTTGATCATACCCATCGCCAACGCCTGTGCTGCGGTATAGCGACGGCAGAGATACCAGATCTCACGCGCCTTCTTTTCTCCCACCAGCCTGCTGAGATAGGTCGTGCCCCAGCCCGGATCAACCGAACCCACTTTCGGGCCAACCTGACCAAAGATCGCGTTTTCAGAGGCGATGGTGAGGTCGCAGATGGTGGCGATCACGTTCCCGCCGCCTATGGCATAGCCTTGCACTCGGGCAATCACCGGCACGCGAATATCCCGAACCGCCGCCTGAAATTCCTCGATAGGGATGCCGGTAAGGCCTCGCCCGACATACGTACCTGAATGCGTCGACTGGTCGCCCCCCGTGCAGAAGGCCTTCTCTCCAGCACCGGCGAGCACGACTACACCAATCGTGTCGTCGTTGTCGGCGTCACGCAGGGCGATCGTCATTTCTTCGACTGTCTGACAACGAAATGCGTTCATAACATGCTGACGGTCAATGGTAATCCTGGCAACGCCATTCGCCTTGACGTAGGTGATGTCTTCAAATTTCACGAGGGCCTCCACAATTTAATGATCTATCTGCAAGCACTATCGCGGTGCCCAAAACCAATTCCGGTACGAAGCGAGATAACGCCTGCCCGACGATCCCGGCGCCTCCTTCGGCGCCGGCAGAACCTTCGGTCAGAAGCCGGCCGCTGGCTGCCCAATCCCCGTATGGGACGCAGCCTTGCCTGGCAAAATACCCGCGCGACACACTTCCCATTTCATGCCAGTTAACAGCATAATAATTCGAATTTTTTTCGTATTAGTCAAAGCCGCGAGAGGCTGTCAACATCGATATTCGGCGAAAAACAAATTTTGTCCGGCCTGATGGCCCTCCGCTTTCCATCCCTGCGATACGCGGGAAAGCCCGTCATGAAAATCGTATCCACCCGCAATAAGCAACCATTTTGCATTATAATGAAAGGGCGGCCCTATCGCATCGATAAAGCCGCCCGTATTTAAGTTTATCTAGCACTACTTTGGCAGAAATGTGATTTTTGGGATTGAACGAACCCGCTGACGCGGGACTGGTGTAGCTATGGCTGGAATGGCCTCCTGATGGGAAGGTTTGGTTGCTGAGACCAACCCCTGACCAGGAGACCATCCCATGGCTGATAGCACCACGACAGCGGTGAGCCCGCTGCGCCGCCGTATGATCGACGACATGATGTTGCGCAACTTGTCGCCGGCCACCCAGCGGTCCTACCTTCACGCCGTCACGAAGTTCAGCCGCTACTTCGGACGCTCACCGGATCGGCTTGGGCTCGAGGATGTCCGGGCGTTTCAGGTCTATCTCGTGTCGCAGGGATTTCCTGGCCGTCGCTGAACCAGACCGTGTGCGCATTACGCTTTTTCTACGGCGTGACGCTGAACCGGGGCGAGATACCTGAACGGATTGCCTATGCGCGCACGCCTCGCAAGCTGCCGGCGATCCTGAGCCCTGACGAAGTGGTGCGCTTTCTTGAGGCGGTGCCGTCCTTGAAGTCGCGTGCCGCGCTGACCACTGCCTATGCCGCAGGACTGCGCGTATCGGAGGCGGTGAGCCTGAAGGTCGGCGATATCGACAGTGACCGGATGCTGCTGCAGGTTCGCCACGGCAAGGGCGCCAAGGATCGCACGGTGATGCTCTCGGCCCAGCTGCTCGATATCCTGCGGACGTATTGGCGCCTGACGCGCCCGGCCGACTGGTTATTTCCCGGCCGGGGCGAGAGGCCGATCGA
>JANMCD010000163.1:0-3457 GCA_031360905.1 Novosphingobium sp. | reverse complement strand
GATTCCCAACCGCCGTATTTTCTGATTCAAGCTCAGTGCTGGAATTGGAGGCCAGTATGGCATGGCACGACCCTATTCGATTGATCTTCGGGAACGCGTAATTTTGGCGGTGGAGCAGGGCGGTCTATCCCGCAACGCGGCAGCCCGGCGTTTTGGGGTGGCGATCAGCACGGCGGTGAACTGGCTGCGGCGGTATCGCGATACCGGGAGCGCCGCCCCGGGGAAGATGGGCGGTCACAAGCCGCGCAAGCTGATCGGCGTGCACCGGGAGTGGTTGCTGGAACGCGCCAAGACGGATTTTACCCTGCGCGGTCTTCGGGCCGAACTGGCCGATCCTGCGATGGGGCCAGGGGGGATCGAGGTCGATTACCGGACGGTCTGGGCCTTTGCCCACGATGAAGGTCTGAGCTTCAAAAAAAAAAGCGTGCTGCCCGCCGAACAGCTCCGGCCCAAGGTGGCAAGGCGGCGCAGGCAATGGAAGAAATACCAGGGGCGACTTGATCCCCGCCGCCTCGTCTTCATCGATGAAACCTGGGCGAAGACCAATATGGCCCCGCTGCGCGGCTGACCCCGAAATCGCGCGCGCGCCGGATTGAGGCGAGATAGTCTCGATCGATAATTTCGAACGCAAGGCCAAACTTGTCGGCGAGTTCGTCCTGCCACTGAATGGTCATGGAGGGCGGTGCCACAACGACGATAAGGTCGATCCGCTGACGCAGCAAAAGCTCGCGCATGACCAGCCCGGCCTCGAAGCCCGACGTCGTCGGCGATCAGCAAATTAACGCGGGGTAGAGGCAAGGCCTTGCGCAGCGGAAGCAACTGGTATGCGTCAAGCCGGATATCAGCACGAAATGGTGCTTGGAACAAGTCGCGATCGGCGGCAGTCGCTGTGTTCCATCCAAGGGTACGCAGATATGCGGCAAACATTTTGGCGTCGTCGGCACCCCGATCGCCAACCGTCGTCCAGGACTCCTCGTCGCGCGATCGCGCCCCGATTTCGGCGTCCCACAACACGCGCGCCGTTTCCCCTTGCGCATCATCATCGATACAGCTCAGCACGTGGCTGCCCGGACCCGAACCGATGACAGGCGCATCCTCAACCAACCACAAGCGGCCGCGGGCCTCGACAAATTCGCCCGTAATCGGCGCTCGCTTCATTTCCAAAAAATCCCCCCGGTGCAAAGAGTCATATCTAGCTTGACCGAGACGAGTCAGTGCTGCCTCGCCTGATCTTGTGGGCGGATCAAGCCATAGCTTGCCTCTCATAAACTGCTAATCGTCGCTAGCCCTGCTATTCGAGCTGTTTCAGATCGTCAGTAGCTGCACCGGCGGGGTTTCAGGTGCAATCCCATCATGCTGGCTCGGCACTCATGTGACTTGCTATTCGTTTGCGGGTTGAGGTTGCGAACACCGGATCGCCTGCCGACCTTTCGACGGGCATGCTTTCCCCGGTGATTGCCGCCTGATTGACCGTCGAATGGCCGCTGGCAAGGGTGCCATCGAGCGCGATGCGCTCGCCCGGTTTGATCCGGACGACATCGCCGATCCCGACTTCTGCAACGGGTCGATCGATCCATGATCCGTCATGCTGCCGCACCGTGGCGTGTTCGGGCGCAAGCTGAACGAGGCTGCGAATGGCATTGCGGGCACGATCGAGCGATTGTGCCTCGATCAACTCGGCAATCGAGAACAAAACCATGACCATTGCGGCTTCCGGCCACTGCCGCAGCAGCAGCGCGCCAGTCACCGCAATACTCATCAATGCATTGATGTCGAGATTGCCGTGGCGCAGCGCAATCCAGCCCCTTCGATAGGTATCGATCCCGCTCACAGCAATTGCCGACAAAGCCAGAAGCGCCACCGCCCATTCTGGCAATCCAGCCCATTGCATGATTTCCGCAGTCACCGCCGCACAGCCGCCGAGTGCCAACGGCCACCACGGCTTGGCAGGCTCCAACCCGCCCGATGCCTCATCGTTTGTGTCTTCGACATTCTCCGATTCCTTACCGAGTTCGCGGATTGCAGCCTGAATTGCCGGGAGCGTGCCGGTCGTGTGAACGACTGTCAGAACCCGTTGCATCAGGTAGAATTCCAGCGCCTGAACCTCGGCCATACCGCCGAGCCTCTTGCGGATGAGCGCTTGCTCTGTCGGACAATCCATCTGCGCGATCCGGAGCCGGGTCAGGCTGCTGCCGTCCACCACGGTCGGGGCCACACGATCCAAGATTGGGGTGGCTAATTCCGGTGCTGAAGATGTCTCGCAGCAATGGCCAGCCATGTTTCGAGCTCCCCGTCACGCGGCAACCGGCCTGCTGGCAAGCCTGCGATTGTACCAGGCACCCACCACCACGATCGCCATGGTCAAAAGTTGCGCGCCCACGGACTCCCAGGTCGGGAACAAGCCCAGCACCGGAATGCGCGGGATCTGGGCAAGCGGCGCGATGTCGATCATCCCAGCCTCCTGCAAGGCGGCAACACCCTTGCCCGCCAGCACGACCGCGAGGACTGCGATTAGCGCCGAGCTATATTTGAAAAACTCGCTGACCGGGAGTTTGGCGCTGAACCGCAGCATCACCCAGGCAACGAGGCCGAGCAGGAAAATGGCTGAGCCTGCGCCCGCCAGAATGACGGCGCTGCTCCCCTGGGCGGTCAGGGCAGCATAGAACAGGATCGTTTCGAACACTTCGCGGTACACGACTATGAAGGCGAGGCCGAACAGGAACCAGGCCGAACTTCGCGACAAGGCTTTGCCCAGCGTCTCGTTGATGTAACGCTGCCATTCACCGGCCTGCGACTTGCCATGCATCCAGATGCCCACAGAGAGCAGCACAACCGCCGCAAACAGGGAGCCGAACCCTTCGGTAAGCTCCCGGCTTGCACCGCTGATGCCGATGAAGAAGGTGGCGATGGCCCAGGTGATGCCGCCCGCGATGAGTGCCACCACCCATCCGCTATGCACATGACGGACCATCTCGCCGCGATCGGCCTTTCGCAAGAAAGCGATCATCGCAACGACGATCAGCAGCGCCTCCAATCCTTCGCGCAGCAGGATGGTGAATGCGCCGATGAAGGTGGATGCCGTGCTGGCGGCGCCGGGCGACAGCACCTCTTCGGCATCACTGAACAGCGTATCGAGAACAGCGACCTGATCCTTGACGGTGGCAACAGGCTCGCCGCGACCGATCATCGCGCGCAGATTGCCCATCTCGGCTTCGATCCGCCCCATCAGTGTCGCATCGCGTGCCGCAAGCGCGGGTTCGACCGGCTCGAACCCGTCGAGATAGGCGGTCAGCGCCAGTTTCTTGGCGGCATCCCTGTCGCCTGCCGCATAGGCCGCGATGCTGGCCTGCAACTTCTCATGAGCGACCGTCAGCGATCCCGCCCTGACTTCCGTCACTGCCTCAGGATTCGTGCGCAAATAGGCCATGACCGCATCGGCCTTGTCCTGCCCGATCTC
>JANMCD010000162.1:0-4975 GCA_031360905.1 Novosphingobium sp. | reverse complement strand
CGGCAGCGGCCAATTTCGGCCAATTCCCCCGAGCCGCCGAGATCGGCCAGGATGACCCCCGCGTCACGCGCTATGCCACCACCGCGCTGCGCCGTCCGGCGGTTGCCGCCGCGGATGCCGGTCTGGTTCCCAAGGGCGAACCGCTCGGCCGCAGCGCCGCTCCGCGCGACGCCGCCAGGACCCCGGTCGAGGCACGAGTGGCAGTCGCACCCGTTACGCAGGTACCGGTGTCACGAGCCCGCCGCGATCCCCGCATTGCGCCGCCAGAGCCGCAGCCCGGGCGCGAGACTGCGCCGGCAGCCTTGACCTCGGCGCCGGGCCTGGCGTCTCCGCTTGCGACCGCGCCTGCGCTGGTGCCGCAAGCGGTCCCGGTGCGCGCACCGGCTCCACCCGTAGCAATTACTCCGACACCAACGCCTCCGCCGGTCGCGATTGCGGGAGCGGTGGTATTGCCTGCGGCTCCGTCCCCTCCGCCAGCGCCAGCAGCTGCGGCAACTGTCTCTGCCGGCGCGCCTTTGCAGACGCCGGCGGAGCCGCTGGCCACGCGGACGTTCTCTCTGCCGCCGGGACCCTCCCCGGTGGCGGCATTACCGCCTGCGGCGACGCCCGTTCCGATTGCGCAAATCGTGCGGGCTCCAACAGCGCCGGTCCCCGCTCGCCGGCCCAGCCTGTCCGAGGCCTTCAGCGACCTTGCCCGGCCGGCGATCGACGTGGCGCCGGCGCGGGGGGCGGTCGATATCCGGCGGATCAAGCCGGCGCGCGAAGTCGCCGCCAATGCCGGCCCGGCCAAGCTCTTGCTGCCGAGCCATCCCAGCCGCATCTGGGTGCAACTCGCCACCGGACGCGACAAAGCGGCGCTCGGCTTCGACTGGAGGCGGATGGCGCGTCAGGGCGAAGCGGCGCTGAAGGGCAAGCGGTCGTTCGTCAGCGCATGGGGCCAGACCAACCGGCTGCTGACTGGCCCGTTCGAAAGCGAGGCTGCGGCCAACGCCTTCATCGCGCAATTGCGCCGCGCCGATCTGGACGGGGCCTTTATCTGGACCAGTCCGGCTGGCCAGCCGGTCGATGCTATGACCGCCCGATGACAGCCCTCCCTGCCTTTTCCACACCTTGTGAACAGTCTAGTCGCGTTATGCGCAGCCAGCGATCCGCTGCGCATTGTGTCTTTGCCCCTTGCCGAGGCATCCAGCCGGCCATTGAGAGTTAAGAAGAATGGGTCTGATGAGGACGAGTGATGGACAAATCGGTCGCGACGAAGATGCGGCGCCGGTCGACATGCTCGCCTCGCTGTTCGAAGCGCGCGGCTGGCCGTATGAATTTGCCGGCGAAGACGAGATTTCCGGCGAGGTTCAAGGCAGCTGGGCGAGCTATCAGCTGCGTGGGATCTGGCGGGCGGACGATCATGTTCTGCAGATAATGTGTCTGCCGGACATCCGTGTGCCAGATGAAAAGCGGGCCGCCACCCATGAAGTTCTGGCGCTTATCAACGAGCAATTGTGGCTTGGCCATTTCGATGTCTGGTCCAACGGCGGCGTGCTGCTGTACCGGCACGGCTTGATGCTGGGCGA
Source organism: Novosphingobium sp. (assembly GCA_031360905.1). Lineage (GTDB taxonomy): Bacteria > Pseudomonadota > Alphaproteobacteria > Sphingomonadales > Sphingomonadaceae > Novosphingobium. Next base: position 3,407 of record JANMCD010000162.1, on the reverse strand, counting down.
CGACGGGCTGCTCAGCCCTGGCCAAGCGCAGCTGGCGGTGGAAGCGGCGATCGAGGAATGCGACCGCTTCTATCCCGCCTTTCAGTTCATTCTGTGGGGAGACAAGACGCCGGCGGAGGCGCTTGCCGCCGCGCTGGTGGACGCTGCCGGCGAGGCGTAAGGAGCGCTTCGAACTTCCTGGAATGGAGAATGCACCGTGGATTCGATTCTCCTGATCGGTTGCGGCAATATGGGCGGGGCCATGCTCGCGGGCTGGCTGGCAGGCGGGCTCGATCCGGCGCGCTTCATCGTGGTCGATCCGCTGCGGGCCGACGCACCCGCCGGCGTCACCCTGCTTCGCGAGCTGCCCGACGGCGCATTTGACGCCATTCTGCTGGGGGTGAAGCCGCAGCTGCTGGGCGATGTTGCGGCCGGCGTCGCCAAGCTGGCGCAATCCGGTACGCTGCTGCTGTCAATCCTGGCCGGCGTCGAACTCGCCAGCCTCGCCGCGCGGTTTCCGGATGCTGGCGGGCATGTGCGGATCATGCCGAACCTTGCCGCCGCCATCGGCAAATCCCCGATCGCGCTCGCAGCACAAGGCTTGGACGAGGGTGCAAAAGCGCGGGTCACCGACCTGATGACGCCGCTCGGGACGCCGGAATGGCTGGGCGAGGAACTTTTCGACGTGGTCACCGCGCTGGCTGGCTCCGGACCGGCGTTCGTCTACCGGTTTATCGACGCGCTGGCCGCCGGGGCGAGCGCGCTCGGCATGCCCCCGGATCAGGCTGAGCGGCTGGCTTTGGCAATGGTCGAGGGGGCAGGGGCGCTGGCGTCGGCCTCTCCGCATCGGCCCGGCGAACTGGCCCGCCGTGTCGCCAGCCCGGGCGGGACGACCGAGGCAGGCCTCAAAGTGCTCGATGCCGATGCTGCGCTGACACGGCTGGCCGAAGCGACGCTCAGGGCCGCCGCGGACCGCAGCGCCCAGATGGCCAGGGCTGCGCGGGAATAAGTCCGCGACGAATTGCGACAATGCCCCTAGCGGTTTCGCTTGAAACTCAGCGAAAGAAGTTCGATATTAACGCCTACCTGCCACACGTGTGTGGTGAGGATTTAGGAGTTTGACTCGAAATGGCCCATTGGAACGACCCCCAGCCCACGCAGACGGGCGTCGGCACGTCTCCGAGCCTTAATAGTGGTGCTATTGGCAAGACCGGTTTCTATGACCAGGGCTTGCGCAAGCATATGCTCAGCATTTACAATTACATGGCGTCGGGCATTTTGCTCTCCGGCATCGTCGCACTGCTGTTTGCCCAGTCGGGCATGGCCGCGCAGGTCATGGCGACGCCGCTCAAGTGGCTGATCATCCTCGCACCGCTTGGTTTCGTGTTCGGCATGAGCCTGGGCGCCAACCGCATGCAGACGAGTACGCTCCAGGCGCTGTTCTGGGGCTTCTGCATCGTCATGGGCCTGTCGATGTCGACGATCTTCCTCGTCTTCACCGGTGCGTCGATCGCAACCACCTTCTTCGCCACTGCGGGCGCTTTCGCTGGGCTCAGCCTGGTGGGTTACACCACCAAGAAGGACCTGTCGGCGATGGGTTCGTTCATGACGATGGGCCTGATCGGCATCATCATCGCCATGGTGATCAATATGTTCCTGCAGTCGAGTGGCTTGCAGCTGGCAATCTCGATCCTTGGCGTGCTGATCTTCGCCGGCCTTACGGCCTGGGATACGCAGCGGTTGAAGAATGAGTATGCCACGCTCGCCGGAACTGAGTTCGCCGGCAAGGCCGTGATTCTCGGTGCGCTCAGCCTGTATCTGGATTTCATCAACATGTTCCAGTTCCTGCTGGCCTTCATGGGCGACCGCCGCTGATTTCAAACCTTTGACCGATTATATCGATGCCCGGCGCGCATTTTGCCGCGCCGGGCATTTTCTTTGGCATTCAGCAGCGCTAAAGTTTTAATTCGGCACAATACCGCGAACGGCACACAGGAGCTGGCGGTTGTCCGGCAGGGAGTGGGTTGCGTGCGGATGGATTGCCTAAAACTCGATCAAATGAAATCGGCCTTGCGAATTGCCGTGATGGCCGGAACACTTGCGGCCCTATCGGCGTGTGCCGCAAAGCAGGTGGTCTATGTGCCGCCCCCGCCTCCCCCGCCGTTGATCGTGGTCATCCCGCCCCGCCCCACCCCGCCGCAGGGCGCATCGGCCAACATGACTGTTCCGCCGCTCGACTTTGCCGGGCTGTACCGCAGCGTCAACCGCAATATCACCCCGGTCCAGTCGCTGTGGAACCTGCGCTCGGCGTATAATGTCGCGGCGCTCAATTGCCGTGAGCCACAATATGCAACCATCGTCGACAGCTACCGGGAGTTCCTCCGGGTTCACGCCAAGGCGCTGACCAAAACCAATCGCATGGTCGATACCGAGTTTCGATCGCTGCACGGTGCGGCTTACGTGCCCTTCCGCGAAACCTACATGACCGAGGTCTACAATCACTTCGCTCTGCCGCCGACGATGACCGACTTCTGCGATGCGGTGTTCGCGGTTTCAAGGGAAGCCCAGTTGATCCCGTCCGGGGAATTGGAAACCTTCGCGGCGCGCAGCTTGCCGGCGATCGAGGTGGTGTTCGACAATTTCTACCGCCGAATGGAGAAATACCGCGCCGATGTGGCTCTCTGGGAGGCTAGTTTTGGAGTTAAGCCAGCTGTGGTTCCGGCAGTAGCGGTCCCGACACTTGTCGTCGCCACGCCGCCCGCTGCGCCTGGCCGCCTGGTTGTACCGGTACCGATTGCGCAAGGAACGCTGGTGGTGCCGGTCCCGGCGCCGCCGGGGAGTATATCGGTGACGTTACCGCCCGCACCCGCCGCCTCGGCGGCAATGCCTCCCATCGTCTTGCCACGGTAGAGCCATCTGACCCGATCCGCCGGCCATCGCAAACGCGCCATGCCAGGGTATCCGCACCGCAGGAAATTTGTGCTTTCAAGCCTGCAACCTCTTCGCTAAGGGGGCCGCTCGCATGGACAGGCCGGCTGCGGGCCTTGGCCATTGCCTGTACTGGAACGGGGCCGTAGCTCAGATGGGAGAGCGCGTCGTTCGCAATGACGAGGTCAGGGGTTCGATCCCCCTCGGCTCCACCAGTATCGCCCCTATCCGGGATTGGCGCGGAGGCCGGCAAGCTCGCGGCAAGCGGATTTGCGGGCGACAGCACACCGCGCAGATTCCGAGCGCCAACATCGCCGTTCGACACCGACCGCCCCTCCAGGTAAACTATACACCATGCATTTTCTCGACCAGGCCAAGATTTACATCCGCTCGGGCAGCGGCGGGCCCGGCGCGGTCGCCTTCCGGCGCGAGATGTACGTCGAATATGGCGGTCCCGATGGCGGTGACGGCGGCAAGGGCGGGGATCTGGTGTTCGAGGC
>JANMCD010000150.1:0-9859 GCA_031360905.1 Novosphingobium sp. | reverse complement strand
TGATGCGGTGATCGTCACCGACGACAATCCGCGCGGCGAGAACCCGGCCGCGATCCGCACCAAGGTTCTCGCCGGGGCACAAGGTGCACGCGAAATCGGCGACCGCCGGACAGCGATCGCCGTGGCAATCGCCGAGGCGGGTCCGGACGACATCGTCCTGATCGCCGGCAAGGGACATGAACAAGGTCAGATCATAGGCAAGGACGAGGCGATGCGCATCCTGCCGTTCGACGATGTCACGGTCGCCAGGGAGTGTGCAGCATGAATGCGATCAGCCGGATCCTCGAATGGCCCCGCGACGCCGAGGAGAGTTTTGCCCCGGCACTGTGGGATGCGGTCGAGCTGGCGCGGGCGATGCGCGGCACGGCTGTCGGCGATTTCGCGGTATCCGGCGTGGAGATTGATTCGCGCGATGTCGCGGAAGGCGATCTGTTTTTCGCGCTGAAAGGCGAAAGCACCGACGGCCACCGCTTCGTTGCTGCGGCATTTGCCAAAGGTGCCGCAGCGGTGGTCTGCGATAATGAAGCGACCGGACCGCACTTGCGCGTTTCCAACACGACCAAGGCGCTAATCGCGCTCGGCAAGGCGGGGCGCGAGCGGACGCGGGCCAAGATCATCGGCGTGACCGGCTCGGTCGGCAAGACCGGGGTCAAGGAGGCGATCTTCGGCGCGCTCGACCGGTCCAGCCGGGGGGCGGCGCATCGCTCGGTCAGGAGCTACAACAACCATGTCGGCGTGCCGCTCAGTCTGGCGCGGATGCCGGGGCGCAGCCGCTTCGGTATTTTCGAGATGGGAATGAACCACGCCGGCGAAATCCGCGCCTTGGCCCGCCAGGTGCGCCCGCACATCGCCGTCATCACCACCATCGCGCCCGCACATATCGAGATGCTCGGCAGCGAGGAGGCGATAGCGGACGCCAAGGCAGAGATTTTCGAGGGGCTGGAGCCCGGCGGTGTCGCAATCATTCCAGCAGACAGCCCCCATTTTGCCCGGCTGAGGGACAAGGCCGAACGTCATGCAGGCGCGGTTGTGTCTTTCGGCCGGGCAGCCCATGCCGATGTCCGGCTGCTTGATGCGGTCCCCGCGCCATCAACAGCTTTTGGGGGCGGCGGCTCGCTGGTGACCGCCGATATGGGCGACCGCCGGCTATGCTACACGGTGGCCGAGCCGGGCGATCACTGGGTGATCAATTCGCTGGCGGTTATGGCGGCGGTGCGCGCTGCCGGCGGCGATCTTGGCGCGGCAGGCATTGCGCTGGCCCAGATGGCCGGCCTTGCCGGGCGCGGTGCGCGGCTGCACATCCGGGCCGGGGACGGCACCGCGCTGGTGATCGACGAGAGCTATAACGCCAATCCGGCCTCGATGCGCGCGACGCTGGCCCAGCTCGGCAAGACCGAGGCCCGCCGGCGGATCGCCGTGCTCGGATCGATGAAGGAACTGGGCACCCATGGCCGCGACTATCACGCCGCGCTGGCGACACCGATCGCCGAGGCAAACGTCGATTTCGCTATCCTGGTGGGCGACGAGATGAGCGCTCTGGCCGACGAGTTGGGGAAAGCGGCTCAGGGTGCGCTTGGCAAAGCGGTCGCATTCGCCCATTGCCGGGGCCCGGTCGAGGCGCGACAGGCGCTGATCCGGTTCGGCGTTGAGCGGGGCGATGCAATCCTCGTCAAGGGTTCCAATTCAGTGGGGCTAGAAGGGCTGGTTGCGGCTCTGGCCGGCAAGGAAGGTTAGGTTCGCCACCCAATGCTCTATCTGTTCGCCGAATATTTTCATTTTGAAGGTGCGGCGAACCTCATCCGCTACCAAAGCTTTCGTGCGGGCGCCGCGGGGATGACCGCGCTGGTGATCGGTCTGCTGATCGGTCCCCGGTTCATCAGCATGCTCCGGGTGCGCCAGGGCAAAGGGCAGCCAATCCGCGAGGACGGCCCCCAGACCCACCTCGCCAAGCGCGGCACGCCGACAATGGGCGGACTGATGATCCTTATCGCGCTGGTGCTGGCGATGCTGCTGTGGATGGACCTCACCAACCCGTTTGTGTGGGCGTGCCTCGCGGTCACCGTCGGCTTCGGTGTGATCGGTTTCATGGACGATTATGACAAGGTGACCAAGAGCAGCCACAAGGGCGTTTCAGGCAGGGTGCGCCTTCTGCTGGAATTCGGAGTTGCTGGCATCGCCTCCTGGCTGATCGTCAGCCAGATCAGCACCAATCTCTATATTCCCTTCCTGTCGGACCGATATATCCCGTTGGGGCCTTTCTATTACGTCTTTGCCGCAGTGGTCATGGTCGGAGCGGGCAATGCCGTGAACCTCACGGATGGTCTCGACGGACTGGCGACCATGCCGGTGATCATCGCCGCCGGCGCCTTTGCCATCATCGCCTACCTCGCCGGACGCGTCGACTATGCGGACTACCTCGGCATTCCGCATGTGCCGCGCGCCGGCGAGCTTGCCATTTTGTGCGCCGGAATCATGGGCGCAGGTTTGGCTTTCCTGTGGTTCAACGCGCCGCCCGCCGCCGTATTCATGGGCGACACCGGCAGCCTGGCGCTTGGCGGGGCGCTCGGGGCGATCGCGGTTGCCGCGCATCACGAAATCGTGCTCGCCATCGTCGGCGGATTGTTCGTGCTGGAGGCGGTTTCGGTCATCGTCCAGGTCTTCTGGTTCAAACGCACCGGTCGGCGCGTCTTCCGCATGGCGCCGATCCACCACCATTTCGAACAGAAGGGCTGGGCGGAAGCGACCGTGGTGATCCGCTTCTGGATCGTCTCGATCGTGCTCGCGGTTGTAGGCCTTTCGACCCTCAAGTTGCGATGAGGTGGCAACCGGGATGATCACCTCGCCCGCCTTCGCCGGCCAGACCTACGCCGTCCTCGGGCTTGCTCGTTCGGGAACGACGGCCGTGGAAACCTTGCTGGCGAGCGGCGCGCGGGTGACGGCGTGGGACAGCCGCGAGGAGCCGAGGCTGGCGCTGGCGGAACAGCATGGCGAGGCGCTGGGCTTCGCCGATCCCTTGGCAATCGATCTTTCGGGCTACGCCGGCGTGGTCGTCTCGCCCGGAGTGCCGCTCAACCATCACCCGATTGCGGCCGCCGCGGCCGCTGCCGATGTGCCGGTAATCGGCGATATCGAACTGTTCGCTCTCGCCAGGGAAAGCCTGCCGCCGCACCGCGTGGTCGGGATCACCGGTACCAACGGCAAGTCGACCACCACCGCGCTGGTCCATCATCTGCTCAAGAGCGCGGCGCTGCCGACGCGGATGGGCGGCAATATCGGCCTGCCGGTGCTGGGTCAGGAGCCGCTGGCAGCGGGCGGGGTCTATGTCCTTGAGCTGTCGAGCTATCAGCTCGACCTGACCCACAGCCTGGCCTGCGATGTTGCCGCGCTGATCAACGTCACCCCCGATCACCTCGACCGCTATGACAGTTTTGAGGCTTATGCCGCCTCGAAAGCGCGACTGTTCGCCATGCAACGGTCCGATCAGCACGCCGTGTTCGGCATGCAGGACGCGGTAACGTCGGGCATCGCCCGCGGCTCGTTCAATCGGCGCAGTGCAGACCTCATCCACCGCGTCGATGGCGCGGACCTCGCGGAATTGCAGGCCGGCTGGCCTTCGCTGCAAGGTCCGCACAATCTGCAGAACGCCGCGGTCGCCGTTGCCATCGCCGAGGCGCTGGGCCTGACGCCGGCACAATGGCGGGCGGCGATGCCGACATTCCGCGGACTGCCGCACCGCATGGAACGGGTCGCAGAAGCGGGCGGCGTGCTGTTTGTCAACGACAGCAAGGCGACCAATCCGGCCTCCGTCGCGCCGGCGCTCGCCGCCTATCCGCCGAGCCCCGACAAGCGTATCCACTGGATTGTCGGCGGGCTGCCCAAGGGCGACGATCTTGACGAATGCAAACCGTGGTACGGCCATGTCGCCGCCGCCTATACGATTGGCGATGCCGGGCCGCTGTTCGCCGAACTGCTCGCACCGCATATGCCGGTCAGCCGCAGCGAGATGCTGATCGAGGCGGTGCGCGAGGCGATAGCCGCGGCGCAGCCGGGCGATGTCATCATGCTTTCGCCGGCCTGCGCCAGCTACGACCAGTTCCGCGACTATGAGGCGCGCGGCGATGCTTTCCGGCAGATTGTCGAAGCGCTGATCGAGCCCGCCCCCGCCGTCCACGGAGGCTCTGCCTGATGGCCAGCAATCCGCCCGTCATCCCCGGCTCCGGCGGCATACGATCCGGCGCCGGAATACGCTACCGCCGCAGCCGCCGCAGCGAGCTGACCATCTGGTGGCGCGAGATCGATCGGGTGCTGCTCGGCCTGGTGCTGATGCTGATGGCGGTCGGCACGGTCGCGGTCGCAGCCGCCTCGCCTGCAAGCGCGCGGCGGCTTTCGACCGCTGCCGTCAAGCTCGACGATCTGCACTTCTTCGTGCTGCATCTGCGCTGGCAGATCCTGGGACTGGCCGCTTTGATCGGCGCTTCGCTCCTGCCCAAGGACGCCGCCCGGCGCGCCGGGATTATACTCGGATTCGCCATGCTGGTTGCGCTGATGCTGGTGCCGTTTGTCGGCAGCGAAGTGAACGGCGCGCGGCGCTGGCTCAATCTCGGATTTTCGCTGCAACCCTCCGAATTCCTCAAACCCGCCTTTGCCATCGGATTGGCCTGGATCCTGTCATGGCGGGTGCGCGATCCGAATTTGCCCGTATTGCAGATCAGCCTCGGTCTGATGGCTCTGGTCGGCGTGCTGCTGATGGTGCAGCCAGACTTCGGTTCCGCCATCCTGTTCGGCGGTGTCTGGTTCGCGCTGATGCTGCTCACCGGGCTCGATGTGCGCCGGATCATGCTGGCCGGCGCCGGCGGCGTCGGGGTGGCAGTAGCCGCCTATCTGTTCTACGATAACGCCCGCCACCGGATCGATGCGTTCATCGGCGGCGGCACCGCCTTTGACCAGGTCGACCTGGCCCAGCGCACGCTGCTGGCCGGCGGCTGGACCGGGAGCGGATTGTGGCTTGGCACCCGAAAATTGTCACTGCCCGAGGCGCATACCGACTATATCTTCTCTGTCATCGGCGAGGAATTCGGCCTGCTCGCTTGCGGGATGATCGTGATCCTCTATTTCGCGATCGTCGTCCGGGTGCTGCTGCGGCTGGTGGAGGAGGAAGATTTGTTCACTGTACTTGCCGCGACGGGGCTTACTGCCCAGCTTGGCGGCCAGGCATTCATCAACATCCTGGTCAATCTGCAGTTGTTTCCCTCCAAAGGCATGACCCTGCCGCTGATCTCCTACGGCGGTTCCTCGACCGTCGCGCTGTGCCTCGGCGCCGGATTCCTGCTGGCGATCACCCGCCGCAACCCTTTCCTCGAGCGCGAGCGTCCCTCGTTGCGGGACATCGGAGGGCGCAAATGAACGGCGTCGTGCGCCATTATGTGCTCGCGGCGGGCGGCACCGGCGGGCATCTGATTCCCGCCTTTGCGCTTGCCAGCGAGCTGGAGCGGCGCGGGCACCATGTTGCTCTGATTACCGACGAGCGGGGAGCGGCGATCCCCGGCAAGCCCGCCTCGCTCCCCGTCCACATCCTTCCCGCCGGGCGGATCGAAGGGCTGAACCCGCTGCGCTGGCTGCGCGGACTGCTGGCGATCCGCGAGGGCCGGCGCATGGCGCGGCGGCTGTTCGACAATTTCGAGCCTTCGGCTGTCGTCGGCTTTGGAGGTTATCCGGCACTGCCGGCGGTGCTCGCCGCCCACTCCGCCAAAATCCCAACGATCATCCATGAGCAGAACGCGGTGCTTGGCCGGGTCAACCGGTTCCTGGCGAAACGGGTCAATGCCATCGCTACGGCTTACCGCGAGGTGCAACGCCTCTCACCCAGCAATCGCGGCAAGGTTCATCTGGTTGGAAATCCGGTGCGCGGCGAATTGCTGACGCTGCGCGACCAGCCTTACCCTCCATTCACCGAAGAAGGTTTGCTGCGTATCCTCGTCACCGGCGGCAGCCAGGGTGCGCGGGTGCTGTCGGAGGTGGTGCCGGATGGCCTCGCCATGCTGCAAACGGCGCTGCGGCTGCGGCTGCAGGTGACCCAGCAATGTCGGCCTGAGGATATCGACGCGGTGCGCGCCCGCTATGCCGGACACGATATTCCCGCCGAACTGGGCACTTATTTCGAGAACATCGCCGAACGTCTCGCCGATGCGCATTTGTTTATCGGCCGCGCCGGCGCCTCGACCATCGCCGAGCTGACTGCGGTGGGCCGCCCGGCGATTCTGGTGCCGCTGCCGATCGCGACAGACGATCATCAGACCGCCAATGCCCGAGAAATGGTCGCATCGGGCGGGGCGAGATCGATCCGGCAGACGAAATTCACCTCGGTGGAGCTGGCCAAGCAAATTCAGGCGATGGCGCAGCATCCCGATACGCTGGCCAATGCCGCGCATGCCGCGTGGAATTGCGGTTATCCCAACGCCGCGCGCGATCTCGCCGATCTGGTCGAAAGCTTCGGCGCGGCCCCCTTGATGGATGTGATCCGGGTTGGCGGTCAGGCTACGGTTGCGGCGCAGCCTGCGCTGGCTGCGGGCAGTCCGGCGTGACTGGCGTCGCCACCGACATCGGCACGATCCATTTCGTCGGCATCGGCGGGATCGGCATGTCGGGGATTGCCGAGGTGATGCACAACCTCGGCTACAGCGTGCAGGGCTCCGACATTGCCGAGGGCTATGTCGTCGAGGGCCTGCGCAAACGCGGCATTCCGGTGATGATCGGCCACGCTGCGCATAATCTGGGCGACGCGGCGGTTGTCGTCACCTCCACCGCAGTGAAGCGCGACAATCCCGAAGTTGCCGCCGCGCTGGAAAGGCGCGTGCCCGTGGTCCGCCGCGCCGAGATGCTGGCGGAATTGATGCGGCTCAAGCGGACAGTCGCGGTCGCCGGCACCCACGGCAAGACCACGACAACCTCGATGATCGCGGCGCTGCTCGATGCCGGCGGGATCGATCCGACGGTGATCAACGGCGGGATCATCAACAGCTACGGCTCCAACGCCCGGCTCGGCGCCAGCGAATGGATGGTGGTCGAGGCCGACGAGAGCGACGGCAGCTTCCTTCGGCTCGACGGGACGATTGCCGTGGTCACCAATATCGATCCCGAACATCTCGACCATTACGGCAGCTTCGACGCGGTGAAGGAGGCCTTTGTCGAATTCATCGAGAATGTGCCGTTCTATGGGGCGGCAGTGCTGTGCATCGACCACCCCGAAGTGCAGGCAATAATCCCCCGGGTGCGCGACCGGCGGGTGATTACCTACGGTTTTTCCGCCCAGGCCGATGTGCGCGGCGAGCACGTCATCCCGGTACCGGGCGGCAACCGCTTCGATATCGCGGTGCGCCAGCGCGACGGTTCGTTCCGCCGGATCGAGGGCATCGAGCTGCCGATGCCCGGCCGTCACAATGTCCAGAACGCGATCGCCGCGGTTGCCGTGGCAGTCGAGATGGGCTGCGCGGACACGGTGATCCAGACCGGCTTCGCCAAGTTCACCGGGGTCAAGCGGCGCTTCACCAAGGTGGGCGAAGTCGGTGACGTCACCATAATCGACGATTACGCGCACCACCCGGTCGAAATCCGGGCAGTGCTTTCCGCCGCGCGCGAGAGCGTGAGTGGCCGGGTGATCGCGGTGGTTCAGCCGCACCGGTTCACCCGGTTGCGCGATCACATGGAGGACTTCCAGACCGCCTTCAACGACGCTGATGTGGTCTATGCCGCGCCGGTCTATCCCGCCGGCGAACAGCCGATCGCCGGTGTCGATGCCCTTGCCCTGGTGGAAGGGATCAAGGCGCGCGGGCATCGCTCGGCGCATGTCATCGAGGGGCATGAGGCTTTGGCCTCAACTTTGGCCAAAACCATCGAGCCGGGCGACATGGTGGTTTGCCTGGGTGCTGGCGACATCACGAAATGGGCAGCGGGGCTGGCCGATGCGATTGCGGCGAAGAGGGCGGCATGATGGCCGATACTCTTCCCCGAGTGGCCGGCAGGCTCACGCCGAACGCCGCGCTCGCCCCGCTGGTCTGGTTCAAATCCGGCGGCGCGGCGGAATGGCTGTTCGAGCCGAAGGACATTGCCGATCTGCAAGGCTTCCTGCACGATCTCGGCCCGGCAATCCCGGTGATGGCGCTGGGGCTGGGGTCTAACCTCATCGTCCGCGATGGCGGCGTGTCCGGCGTGGTGGTGCGGCTCGGCAAGCCGTTCGCCTGGGTCAGCACCGTTGGCAAGGGCGTGTTCGGGATCGACGATGTGCTCGATTGCGGCGGCGGTGCCTCGGGTATCCTGGTCTCCAGCATGGCGCGCGATCACGCCCTGGCCGGTCTGGAATTCCTGCGCTCGATCCCAGGCACGGTCGGCGGTTTCGTGCGGATGAACGGCGGCGCTTATGGCAGCGAGGTCAAGGATATCCTGATCGACTGCGATGTCGTGCTGCGGTCGGGCGAGCTCGTGACGCTGCCCGTCGCTGAACTCCACTACACCTATCGCCATTCAAATTTGCCCGACGGGGCGATCGTCGTCGCCGCGCGCTTTCGGGGTCATCCCGGCGATCCGGCGACCATCCAGGCCGAAATGGACCGCATATCGGCCAGCCGCGAAGCCTCGCAGCCGCTGCGCTCCAAAACCGGCGGGTCCACCTTCAAGAACCCGCCGGGCGCGAAGGCCTGGGAGCTGGTCGATGCTGCCGGCTGCCGAGGGCTGATCAAGGGCGGGGCGCAGGTCAGCGAGAAGCACACCAATTTTTTGATCAACACCGGCGATGCGACCAGCGCCGATATCGAGGGTCTTGGCGAGGACGTGCGGCGTCGGGTGAAGCAGACTCAGGGCGTGGAACTCGAATGGGAAATCCAGCGGGTGGGAATACAGTGACACTCCCCAAACTCCGCATCGCCGTCCTGATGGGCGGCTGGTCTTCGGAGCGCCCGATATCGCTGATGAGCGGTGAGGGGGTTGCCAAGGCGCTGGAATCGCGCGGCCACGCGGTGACGCGCATCGACATGGGCCGCGATGTTGCGCTGAAACTGGCCGAAGCCGCGCCCGACGTCGTGTTCAACGCCCTCCACGGCTGCCCCGGCGAAGATGGCAGCGTGCAGGGGATGATGGACCTGATGGGCCTCACCTACACCCATTCCGGCCTGGCCACCTCGGTAATCGCCATCGACAAGGAGCTGACCAAACAGGCTTTGGTGCCGCACGGCATTCCTATGCCCGGCGGGCGGATGGTCGATTCGGCCGAGCTTTATCAGCGCGATCCGCTGGCCCGCCCCTATGTGTTGAAGCCGGTCAACGAAGGTTCCTCGGTGGGCGTCGCCATCGTCACCGATGGCGGCAATTACGGCAATCCGATAAGCCGCGAGGCCAAGGGACCGTGGCAGGAGTTCGAGCGGCTGCTGGCCGAACCCTTCATCCGCGGCAAGGAGCTGACCACTGCGGTGCTGGGTGACCGCGCCCTCCTGGTGACCGAACTCAGGCCCAAGTCCGGCTTCTATGATTTCGACGCCAAATACACCGACGGCATGACCGAACATGTCTGCCCGGCAAACATCCCCGACGAAATCACCGAGGCCTGCAAGGACATCGCCCTGCGTGCGCACCGCATCCTCGGCTGCCGGGGCGCCACCCGCTCCGATTTCCGCTGGGACGATGAACGCGGCATCGAGGGGCTGTTCCTGCTCGAAGTCAACACCCAGCCCGGTATGACGTCGCTCAGCCTGGTGCCCGAACAGGCGAAACACCTGGGCATGGATTACGCCGATCTGGTCGAGGCGATTGTCGCCGACGCGCTGGAGCACGCGGGCGCGGGCAAGGCGGCACCATGACCGCCCGCACAGTC
>JANMCD010000119.1:0-13118 GCA_031360905.1 Novosphingobium sp. | reverse complement strand
CATGCTGTCGCGGGTTACACCGCCGGCGCGTGCACGCATCGCCGCGACGCTGCGGGCAGTGGCCTCATTGCCAAACAGGATCGCCAGCAGCGCTTCCGGGGCGGTGTTGACATTGACGTCGCTCGGGCTCGGCAGCGCGGTGCAGAGGAGCGCCAGCCGCCGCAATTGCGCGTCACTGACCCCGACCATGCGGAGCTGCGAAAGCGATTCGAGCGGGCCAGCGAAGGGCAGTAACCTGGCGATGGTTTCGGCCGTTTCCACGGGCAGCCCGGCACTGGCGGCGATCTTGGTGAAATTGTCGCGCGCCGTAACATCCCCGCGCATCAGATTGTTGATATTGAACCGCGACTGGGCGTCGGTAACGGCGAAGCGGAAGGACCCGCCGGGAATGCGCGCATTTCGGTCGGCGATATTGGCCCAGGGTTCGCCCAGGGTATCGGCGGTGCTGCCGGTAGCGAGATCGCGGCGCAGGGCGGCGACCGCGCTGAGTTCCGCGCCGCGCGCCGTCGCCATTGCCTGCGCGGCGCTGCGCAAAGCGAAGCCCCGGTCCACATCGTCGTCCTCACTGACGAGCATGACAGTCAGCACCGCCGTTGCCAGCATGACGATCACCAGCACGTTGATCAGGATCATGCCGCGCTGATCGCGGTTACGCGGCTCTGTCACGGCTGCCGCGGTAGTTCGATGACGCGGCGCAGGGTGCCTGCCATGCGTCCGGGGCCGGGCTGGAGCTCGATTGTCAATTCAATCGCCCGCGGGCGGTCTTTGCGTTCGCGCGTCACAGGCTGGTCGATCCACACCCCGTCCTTGAGGAAGCGCCAGTTCGATGCACTGAGCGATGTCAAAACCGCGCGGTCGGTTCCGCTCGCGATCCGGTGCAGCGCCTGTCCGGCAAAGCGGTAGGAGACGTCATAACCGCCCTCGCCGCTGCCCCGGGTGAAGCGGACGCGGTCACCGTCGCGCTCCGGGCCGGCGGTAAGCTGCTCGAAATCGGCAGTAACCAGATAGATCGCGCGCTGAACTTCGCCGAGCCGCTCAGCTCGCCCGGCGCTGCGCTGCTGCACCCCCACGATCGTCTCGACCAGGCGGACCCCGGCGAGCGAGATCAGCGCGAACAGCGCCAGCGACACCAGCAGCTCGATCAGGGTGAAGCCTGCGCTGCCGTGGCGCCTGGCTCCCGGCATGCCGGTCATGCGGCTGCGGGCGTAGCGATCGTGCGCATGCCGGCCGCGCTGACCGCCAGGATCGCCAGGACGCGTGTCGCACTGCCGTCTTCACGGAACCGCACATCGCCGCAGATCGCCTTGAAGCCGGTCGCCAGCAGCGCCGAACGGTCGGTCCCGCCGCCCAGTCGCAGCTGGCGGGTGATATTCGCTGCGTCATAGGCCAGCGCGGCGATAACTCCAGGGCGCGAGCCGTTGCGCTGCTCGAAACTGCGGGCGAACCCATCGAAGCGGGCTGGATCGGGCGCCGACAGCCAGGCCCCGTCAAGCGTGCGGAACTGCTCGGGCGACAGGTCGAGGCCCGGGAAAGCGCCAAGCGGTTGCACGCCTCGCGCTGCGAGATCGGGGGCAAGCCGCGCCAGAGCAGCGGCATCGGCCATCAGCACGGCATCGGGCAGGCCGTCGCTCGCGCCGCTGGCGGTCGCGGGCAGCGCGGTAATGTCGCCGGCAGGGAGTGGGTAGGTCTCGATACCGTAAGCGGCGGCGGCGGTGGCAGCCGCAGCGCGGACTTGTCCGCCCCAGCCCTCGCCCGCACCGCCGATCGCCACCCGCCGGATCCCGCGCCCGGCGGCATAAGCGAGGATCGCCGCAACCGCCTGGCGGGCGGTAATGCCGAACAGGAAGGCGCCGCTTTCCAGCAGGGCGGCATCGTTGCTGAAGCTCAGCACCGGCACTGCGCTGCCGACGACGCCGATCACTGCCGGCACCTGGTGCGCGAAAACCGGGCCGAGAATTACCGTGACGCCCGCCTTGCGCGCCGCCCGGGCCGCCGCCGCAGCGCCCTGCGCCGTGTTGCCGGTATCGAAGACAAAAAGCTCGCCGCTCGCTTTTCCCCCTTGCGCCAGAGTGGCCGCCCGCTCCATGCTGCGGCCAAGCGCCGCATGCGGTCCGGTCTGCGGGATCAGGAGTGCGGCGGGAAACTTCACCTTTGCCGCCAGCGCGGGAGTCCACAGCGATGGAGCCGACGATGCAATCAGGAATGACGGCAAAGATCGCAGCAGCAGACGTCGATCCATTTGCACTCCAACAGCCTCCCGTTGCGCCGCACCGAAACCGGCGCCGCACGCTGATGTTCGTCTTGGCCGGGCTCATAGCATATCTGATCGGGCTGATCGCCATGATTCCCGCGCGCGCGATTGTCGATGAAACTGACAATTTTCGGGTCGGCGGAACCATCTGGAACGGCGAGGCAGTGCTCGCCTCGACTTTACGGTTCGACTGGCAATTCGCGCCGATCGCCACGCTCACCCGCCTCGGCTTCAGCGCCGACTGGCAGCTTTCGGGCGGCGGCACCGATCTGGCCGGCAGCCTGACCTCGCGCGGGGATGTGCTGCGGTTCGACAAGGTGTCGGGCCAGGCCGATGGTACGCTGCTGAGCGCGCTGGCACCGAAACTGCCGTTCACCTGCCGCTTTGCCGCCGATGTCGCGATCGAGCGGATCGTGCTCGGCGGATCGGCGCAGGAAGCGCTTGGCAGTTTCCGTACATCGCCGGCGAACTGCGCGCTGCGCGCCATCGCCGCCCCGCCGGTCGAACTGCCGGCGATGCGCGCCAATGTCGCTCCCGGCGCGCGCGGCAGTAGCGGCGCGCTGATTACCGCTGCGGGCCAATTGCATCTCGTCGAAGTGCGGCTGGCGCCAACCGGGGCGCTGAGCATCTGGCCGACCTCGAACGCCGTCCAGCGCGCGCCGTTCCTTGCCGGCATGCGTTACGATACGACCGTGGAATAGCTCGCTCAGGAAATCGCGAGATCGTTGAGGCCGACGATCGGCATCAGGATCGCCATCACCATCAGCAGCACCAGCCCGCCCATTGCCAGCAGCACCGCTGGCTCGACCAGCGAGACCAGCACCGCGACCTGCGCTTCAACCTCGCGGTCGAATTCCGCTGCGGCCCTCTCAAGCGAGTCGCCCAGCTTGCCGCTGGCTTCGCCGCTAGCGACGATAGCCACCAGCATGCCGGGGAAGGCATCGGCGGCGGCCATTGCGCGATTGACGCTTTCGCCCTCACGCACCCGCGCCGCCACCGCTTCAGCTTGCGCTCGGATGTGACGGTTGGGGATCACCGCTGCGGCCGACGTCAGCGCATCGAGCAGCGGCACCCGGCTTTGCACCAGAGTCGCCAGCGTCGCGGAAAAGCGGGCGGCATTGGCCTGGCGGCTGAACCGGGCGAATGGGCGGCGGGTGGCGATCAGGCGGTGGAATTCGGCCCTCCGCACAGGCCGCGCCAGCTCGCGGCGCGCCAGCAAAGTGCCTCCGACGATGACGATCAGCAAAAGCAGGCCGTAAGTGTTGAGCAGATTGCTCAGCGCGATCAGCGCCCGGGTCAGCAGCGGCAGCTCGGCCCCGCGCGAGACGAAGACGCGGACGATATCGGGGACGACATAGATCATCATCAGCGTCATCATCAGCGCCGAGACCGTGGCGAGCAGCGCCGGATAGAGCAGCGCCAGCCGCAGTTTCCGGCTGGCGGTGTGGCGCGCCTCGACGAAATTGGCGAGATAGGCGAGGACATCGGGCAAGCGGCCGGAATTCTCGCCGGCACCGATCGAGGCACGGTAGAAATCAGGGAAGATCCGCGGATGGCGCGACAGCCCGGCGGCAAGGCTCGATCCTTCCACAACGGTCCCGCGCACATCGAGCAGCACCGAATTGAGCGCAGCCGATTCGGCCTGGGCGGCGACCAGCCGCAGCGCTTCGTCGATCCGCACATCGCTGCCGATCAGCGTCGCCAGCTGGCGGGTAGCGGTGGCTAGCGCGCGGCTTGACACGCCGCGGCCGCGAAGCCGGTCGACCAGGCGGGTTTGCCCGGCAACCTTGCCCGTCGCGGTTGCCGGAGCGTGGCTGGCCACCACCGAGACCGGCAGCAGCTTTCGCTCGCGCAGGACACGGCGGGCACCTGCCGCGTTTCCGGCCTCGATTACGCCGCGCTGCTTTTGCCCGGCAGTATCGAGCGCCTGGTAGGAGAACGCCGGCACCGCCTCAGCCCTCCTCGCGGACCACGCGCGCGACTTCGGCGACGCTGGTGAGCCCGGCGCGCAGCTTGGTGACGCCATCCGCGAGCAGGGAAGGGCTCAGCTGGCGAGCAGCGGCAGTAAGCGCGGCTTCGGACGCGCCGTCGTGGATCAGCGCTTCCAGCTCGCGGTCGATGGGGACGATCTCGTAGAGCCCGGCGCGGCCGCGATAGCCCTCGCCGTGGCAGGCCGCACAGCCGGCCGGGCGCCACACCGGCTCGCCCGGCTCGATCGCCCCGTCGAGCAGGGAGACGTCGCTGGGGCTCGCGGTATCCCCGGTCCGGCAGTCCGGACATAGCCGCCGCACCAGCCGCTGGGCGACGAGGCCGACGACCATCGGCGCGAGCAGATAGCGCTCGACGCCAATGTCGATCAGCCGGGTGATGCTGCCGACTGCGGAATTGGTGTGGAGGGTGGACAGCACGAGATGCCCGGTCATGCTCGCCTGGACGGCAACCTCGGCGGTCTCGCGGTCGCGGATTTCGCCCACCATGATGACGTCGGGATCCTGCCGCAGGATCGCGCGCAACCCGCGCGCGAAGGTCATTTCGGTGCGCGGATTAACCTGGGTCTGGGCGATGCCTTCCAGCTCGTATTCGATTGGATCCTCGACCGTCATGATATTGCGCCGCCGGTCGTTGAGACGGGTCAGCGCGGCGTAGAGGGTGGTCGTCTTGCCGGAACCCGTCGGCCCGCTGACGATGATGATGCCGTTGGGCCGATCGAGCAGCCGCGTCAGCAATTCGATATCGCGGGCATTCATCCCCAGATCGGCCAGCTCGGGCTGCACCGCGCCGCGATCGAGCAGGCGCATGACCACGCGCTCGCCGTGCTGGGTGGGAATAGTCGAGACGCGCACATCGATCTCATGCCCGCCGATGCGCAGGGTCACCCGCCCATCCTGCGGCACCCGCTTTTCGGCGATGTCGAGCCGCGCCATCACCTTGATCCGGCTGACCAGCAGCGGTGCCAGCGCCCGCTTTGGCTGGATCATCTCGCGCAGCACGCCATCGACGCGGAAGCGGACGAGCAGCCGGCGCTCCTGCGTCTCGATATGGATATCCGACGCGCCTTCCTTGATCGCCTCAAGCAGAAGCGCGTTGATCAGGCGGATGACCGGCGATTCGTCCCGGTTGTCGAGCAGGTCGTCGACCTCGGCGGCGCTGTCGGCCAGCGATGCCAGATCGACGTCTTCCGTTTCGGCGACATTGGCGGCCATGCTGGCGTTTTCGCGGTAGGTGGTCTGCAAACTGCGCTCAAAGCTGGCATCGTCGATTTGCTGCCAGGCGATATCCCCGTAGAGGCGCTGGACTTCGAGTAAGGTTGCCAGGTCGGCCTCGGCGCGGTGGAGGCAGACCAGCCCCTCGTCCTCCCGCCGCACCAGCGCGCCGCGTTCGCGGGCGAAGGCGTAGCTCAGGCCGGCGAGTTGCGGGGGCGGGGCTGGTGCGAGGGCATCTGGCATCAGTCGGTCAGCACCAGAGTCGCCGAAACCATCCCGGGGGCGCCCTTGCGCTCGATGGTCGCCTCGCTCGCCCGCAGGCGGCTGGTCTGCTCCAGCTCGGCGATCCAGCCGAGCACCTGATCGAACGGCGCGTCGCCCAGGACGATGCGGGTGCTGCCCCCCTCGGGCTCGATCCGCTGGATGACGATGCGCGCCGCCGCCGCGCTGTCGGTTATGATCGCCGAGGCGGTGCCGCGCCGCATTCTGCCGGTTCGCGCCAGGTCGGGCCCGCCGGCGCGCAGCCGCGCTTCGAGCAGACCGGCATCGCGGATATCGGCCAGGGCCTCAGCCCGCGCGGCACGAAGCGGGGCGATCACCGCGAGGAGAAGTAGTGCGAAGATCGCGGCTGCCGTCAATGCACCCAGCAGAATTTGTTCGCGGAGGGAGCGTTCGCTCCACCAGGTCCGGCCACGCTGCCAATACGGTTCAATCCGGCCAAGGTCGAAATACTGGCCGTAGCGGGCAGAGAGGTGCTGCGGGATCATAGCCCTCGCACCGCGAAACTGCCGACCGCGCGACCCTGGTCGGTCGAGGCGGCGCCCGGCTGCGCGGTCAGCCCGGCCCGCGCCAGCGCCTGCGCCACCTGCTGAAGTCCGGCGATGTCGCTGGTCTCGACCACGATCGTCAGCGCGCCTGCCGAACGGTCGAAGGCGACCGAGCGCCAGCTGACTGCGGGCTGCACTGCGGCCAGTGCGCCGCCGGTGCGCGCCAGCAGCGCGAGGAACCGGCTGGGCGCTCCGCTCGCGCCATCGGGGGTCATATCGGCGACGGCCGCGCCCAGGTCGGGTCCAATTGTAAAGTCGGGCTGGGCAGTGGCGGCGAAGGCGCGTACTTCGGCCTCGCGCTGGTCCGCGATGCGGGTGAGCGCCAGCGTGTCAGCCGCGGCGATGGCGCCATGCGCCAGTGCGCCGGCAGCGGCGACCAGCGCCATGCGCCTCCACAGCGGATCGGCTTTGCGGCGCGGCGCGGCGTAGCGTCCCTGCCGCAGATCGAGCGCTGGTGCGAGCAGCCGGCGCGCCAGCGGCTGGGTCTCCAGCCCCGCCTGGGCCCCGTGCATCTGCGGCGGCAGCGGATCGCCATAGGCGATACACTCCGGCTCGCCCGCCGCCTGCCAGGCAGGGACGAGCAGGGCGAGGGGAATGGCGAAGCCGGTGGCATCGGGCGCTCGGACCATCGCCCGCTCGCCGGCAAGATCGACCGACCAGCTGCCTGGGCCTGGCACTGGCAGCGCGAGGGCATCCGGTACGAGCGAGGCATGCTCCAGGCCCGCCTCGGTCAGGCGCAGCAGCCATTGGCGCATCAGGTTGTGCCGGACCACTCCGGCCAGCCAGCGGTTCGGGGCGACTTCGCCGCCGAGCGCGACATGGACTTCGTCGAGCGGATCGGCGATCCGGTCTTCTATAGCAAAGGGCAGCGCCTCCCGCCGCCGCGCGGCGCTTTGCATCGGCGGCAGGTCGACCGACACCACCAGAACATGCTCGCTGCGGACCAGAACGACCGCCGGACCTTCCGCGAAATCCTCAACGCTGACAAGGCGGTCTCCGTCGAGCGACCAGATACCACTCGATGTGCGCTGCGAGGCCGCAGGGCTCTCGGTCGAAATTGCTTCATCGGCTGGCAATTGGCGCGGTAGATTTTCCATCTGGTGCCCCTATAGTAAGGATTATGAGCCCAACACCAAAGCGGTTTTCTGCGGCACGGAATGGCAAAAGCGTGCCGAACGGCGAGGCGGGACTGACACTGATCGAAATCCTGGTGGTGCTGGCGATCATCGCAGTGATGGCGTTCCTGATCGTGCCCAATGTGATCGGCCGGCCCGACCAGGCGCGGGTGACTGTCGCCCAGACCGACCTGCGCACGATATCGGCCGCGCTCAAGATGTACCGGCTCGACAATGGCGATTATCCGACCAGCGAGCAGGGGTTGAGCGCCCTGGCGGTGCGCCCGTCCAGTGCCCCGATTCCGGCAAACTGGTCGCCAAACGGCTATCTCGAAAAGCTCCCCGCCGATCCCTGGGGCCGGCCCTATGGCTACAGTTCGCCGGGTGTCAGTGGCGGCGGGTTCGACATCGTCTCGCTCGGCAAGGATGGCAAGGCGGGGGGCGAGGGCGTTGATCAGGACATTTCCCTCGCCGGTCGATGATCCCCTGTCAGTGGCGTATGACGCCAGCTCCGCAGCGCGGCATGACACTGGTGGAGGTGCTCGTCGTCCTTGCGATCCTGGCGATTACCAGTTCTGTGACGCTGCTGGCAATCGGCGCGGGCAGCGGGATGAACGGCCAGGCCGAGGCGAAGCGGTTGCAATCGCGGCTGCAATTGGCGGCCGACCGAACCATGCTGTCGGCTGAACCCATTGCCTTTGCCGCTTCGGCGAATGGCTATGGTTTCGTCGAATGGAATGCGGCGCGCGGCGCGTGGCAACCGAGCCGGCTGGCCAACCTCGGCGAGGCATACCGCTTGCCGAACGGCATGGCCCTGCAAAGCAGCGATCCGCGCAACCCGCTGCCGATGGGCGCCGACGCTTCGGGTCAGGGTTTCACGCTGACGCTTTCAGCCGATCAGCGCCGCTGGACAGTGAGCTTCGACGGCATGACGGCGCGGCTGGACCCTGCAAGCGGATCGGCAGGCTCATGAATTTGGCACCGCCATCGCAGCGAGGCTTCACCTTGATCGAGGCGCTGGTTGCGCTGGCGATCCTGGGCATTGCCGCTGTCGGCATCGTCCGCGCGGCCGAGGCGCATATCGATACGCTATACGGGCTGGAACGCCGCGCAGCGGCTCAACTGGTGGCGGAAAATGCCTTGGCCGAGGCGTCATTGGGCATCGGCACCGCCATTGCCGGCAACCGGGAGTTAACGATGCTCGGCAGCCGCTGGACCGTGCGCGTTGCGCTTGGCAGCAGCGACGATCCCGATCTGCAACTTGCTACCGTGCAGGTCTCCCCGGCCGGCGGCGGCGAGGCGGTGGTGACGCTGCGCGGTTTCGTCGATCGCGGGACGATAACGCGATGAACTTGCGTCAGGCCCGGCTCGGCGTTGACATCTTCACGGGCGCGGTCGTCGCCTCGGTTGCACTCGCGCTTGCCGGGTTGAGCTGGCGGCTGGCGGGTTATCATGGCGTCGGTCCCGCCGCCGCGCCGATAGCGCCCGGCAGCTCGGCGCTGGCCGACATCCGCCCGGTATTGGCGCTGGCGCCGTTCGGCGCGGCGATAGCGGCAACGGGCGAGGGCGGCGACGGCGAGATCCGGCTGCGTGCGATCTTCCTGGCCGTGCCTGCCGAGGCCTCGATTGTATTGATCGCCGGTGCCGACGGCAAGGTTGTTTCCTACGGACTTGGCCAAGCGGTGGCCGGCGGGCTTATCGAGGCGATCCAGGCAGAGCAGATCGTCCTGCGCACGGCGAACGGCCAGCGGATCATCGGCTTCAATCCCGAACCGCAGGCTGGCGCAAATGCTCTGACTGGCGGCGGATCAGCGCCTTCGCCGACATCGGCAGGAGCCGCCGCGCCCGCGCTGCCGGCATCGGGGATCGATGCGATCCGCGCGTTGATCCCCCGCGAAGCGCAAGGCCGCGCATCTCCCTCCACCGCGACGCCAGTCATGCCGCCTCCCCAGGTCGGGGCTGGCCCGGGCGCCACCGGCTACCGCGTCGGTTCGGCCTCGGCGCCGGCGATGCTGGCCGCTGGCATTCGTCCCGGCGACGTGATCGAGCGGGTCAACGGCGCGGCGGTCGGAGCCGATGCCGACCCCCGCGAAATCATGGCGCGCGCTGCCGCTGCCGGTGCCGCACGCGTTGAAATTCTGCGCGACGGACAGCGGGTTTCCCTATCCGTGCCGGTGCGATAAGAGCAGCACGAATGAACCGAATCCTCCGCTGGCCTCTGACCCTGTCGCTTGCGGCGGCGATTTCAATTCCGACCTCGGCGCAGGTAACTCCTCCGGCCCCGGCGGCAGCGGCCAATGTCACGGTCAACATGCGCGATGTCGACATTGCCGATGTCGCCCAGCAGATCTCGCGGCTCACCGGGCGCACGATAATTTTAGACCCGGCAGTCAAGGGCACGGTCAATGTATCTTCGGCCAGCCCGCTGAGCCCGGCCGGGGTATGGGAACTGTTCGTCTCGGTGCTGCGCGGGCAGGGCTTCGCCGTGGTTCGCAACGGACGTGCCTGGCGGGTGGTGCCGCAGGCCAACGCAGCGCGTGAGCCCAGCAGCGGGGCCACTACCGGCCGAATCGTTACCCGGCTGATCCGCTTGCGCAATCTGTCGCCAGACGCTGCGGCGCGCATTTTCCGGCCAATCGTCGCCTCATTCGGCAGTATCGAGGCAGTTACCAATCCAAACGCCATCGTCGTTACCGACTATGTAGACAACGTCGCCCGCATCGAAGGACTGGCGCATTCGCTCGATGGCGGCAGCGGCGGCATCGGCTTCGCCACCATCACTCTGCGCTATGCTGCGGCCCAGGATGTTGCGGCGGCAATCGATGGTGTGTTGGGCGGCGGTCAGGGGGAAGGCGCCAGCAGTACCCGCGCCGTTGCCGATGAGCGCAGCAACGTCGTGTTGATCCGCGGCGATGCCCGCGCGATTGCCGAGGCGCGGCGAATTGCGCGGACGCTTGACCGGCCAAGCGGCAGCGCGGCGGTCACCCGCGTCTTCCGTCTGCGATTTAACGACGCCGAAGCGGTGACGGCGATCCTGCGCGGTTTGATGGGCGGCGAGGGCGCGGCCAGCAATCCGGTTGCCCGCACGCTCGGCATCTTGTCGACCCAGGCCGCGCCAGGCGCATCGCAAATTCGCGGGGTGACGTCTTCGTCCGGCGGGCTTGCTGCGCTGACCGATAATCCGGCGGTGCGCTCGGCGCAAAGTCTGCCGACCACGCTGTCCTCGCCAGGTTCGGGCACGAGCGCGAACGGCTTTGCCACCCCCGAGCTGGCGGTTCAGCCTGCGCCCGAACTCAATGCCATCGTCGTGCGCGGGTCGCCCTCGGCGGTCGCGGGAATCGCGCCGCTGATTGCCGAGCTCGATGTGCGCCGGCCGCAGGTGATGATCGAGGCGGCGATTGTCGAGATTACGGGTGATCAATCCGAGCAGCTCGGTATCCAGCTTGGACTCGGCGCGGCGGCCGACGCGGTCACCAACAGCGGCGGCACCTCGTTCAGCAACCTTGGCCTGTCGCTGCGCCAGGCACTGGCGTTCATCGGTTCGCCCGCCGCCGCCGGTCTCGCCAACGACGGCGCGACCGCCAGCGTCGGCAGCCGCGGCGACTTCGGCATTCTTATCCAGGCGCTCGGCCAGTCGACCCGTGCCAATCTGCTCTCGACACCCAGCGTCACCACACTCGACAACCAGCCGGCCGAGATCGTTGTCGGCCAGAACGTGCCGTTCCGCACCGGCAGCTATGCCACCGACGGCAACACCACCACCCCCTTCACCACGATCGAGCGCGCCGATGTCGGCATTACTCTGCGCGTGGTGCCGCGGGTTCACGACGGCGACACGATCCGGCTGGAGGTCAACCAGGAAGTGTCGTCGCTGGTTGGCAGTATTGCCGGTGCCGCCGACCTCGTCACCAATCGCCGCTCGATCCAGACCACGGTGCTGGCCGACGACGGCCAGACTATCGTGCTGGGCGGGCTGATCAGCGATGACCAAATCCGCACGCGCAGCCAGGTGCCGGTGCTCGGCGACATCCCGATCATCGGCGAGCTGTTCAAGAGCCGCCGCGAATCCAAGACCCGGCGCACGCTGTTCGTATTCCTCAAGCCGACCATTCTGCGCGATTCGGCGTCGATCGCAGCGGCTTCAGCCGAGAAATACGACCGCATCCGCAATGCTGAAAACGCCCAGCAAAGCGAACCCAGCTTGTTGCTCGAACCCCCGAAGGCGCGGTTGCCGAATGAGATCGACGGGATTTATTGACCCTTGCAACCGATCAGGGAACGGCAAATGTCAGACTTGAAAAGACCGTATTGAAGTCTGCGCGCCGGTCTCCGCGAAGGGGCACGGCCCAGACCACGTTCATCTGCCATTTGCCGGTGTGCGGAATGCGGAAAACCGCAGCACCTGCGGCGTCGGTGCGCTGCACCGCGACGGGTTCCGCATCGGCGTCGAGATCGGTCAGCTTGACCAGCGCCGCCGCGAGCGGGCGGCCATTCCACAGCACCCGCACCGGCATCGTGCCTGTCGGACCAATCACTCCCGGATGGCGCCCAGGCACGATCTCGAGCTGCAGATTGACCGGGCGGACTACCCGCGCGATCGAGGCTGCGTCGACCGGGCCCACCTGGACGATCGCCTTGGCGCGGCGGCTGTAGATTTCGCGTCCGTCGGTTTTCTCGCGGCCCGTTCTCTGGCGCTGCGCGATGATGGGAGTGACCCCTTCGGCAGCAGCGTAATCATTGAATCGCAGGAACGGCAGCTGGCTCCGGGTCGCGATCGACTGCAAGATGAACATATAGCTTCCCGGCCGCTCAACCGGCACCAAAGCATCGAAGCCGGGTCCGCCAATCGAAAGATTGCGCTTCCGGTCCACCATGCCATCGGGGCCGATCGTCCTGAACAGCACGACATTGCTGTTGGTCGCGCCCCAGCGCTCGCGCGCGGTACCATGTCCCACCAGCATGGATAGCAGGACAGTCGAACCGGCTGCCGGATTGAACAAGCGCGGCTGCATCCAGAAATCATGCGCTACCGCCGGGAAGGCGGCCAGCGCCGGCAGCAGGGCTAGCCATAAGTTGCGCATTTCGGATTCCTTTTCTAAGTCCTGGCCACCCGGCTGATCATGGCCAATCAGCGCGCTCCGATGCAAGGATCTTTCGCTTGACCGCCATGCGCATGTTTCTGGTTTCGGCAGCGCTGCCGCTGATGCTGCTGGCTGCGGCCGCGCCGGCAGCGGCGCATGACGCGGCGTCGCTTTCGCTTTCCTTCGGCGGCGGGTTTCTCCATCCGCTGTCCGGGCCAGACCATTTGCTGGCGATGGTCGCGGTCGGCCTGTGGGGCGCATTCCTCGGGCGGCCGCTAATCTATCTGCTACCGGTGGTGTTTCCGACCGTGATGGCTCTGGGCGGCGTGCTCGGCATGGCGGGCGTGCCGTTTCCGCCGGTTGAATTCGGCATCGCCGTCTCGGTGATCGTGCTGGGCGCAGCGATCCTGTGCCGCTGGCAGGCGCCGGTCTGGCTGGCGGCGCCGATCGTCGCGGTATTCGGCTTGTTCCACGGCTATGCGCACGGCCTTGAGCTGCCCTCGATGGCCGATCCGCTCGGCTTCAGCCTTGGCTTCGTGCTGGCTACCGGCCTACTGCATGTGCTCGGTATCGCCATCGGCCTGCTGCGCACCCGTCCCCGCGGCGAGGGGATGCTGCGCGCGGGTGGCGGACTAATCGCG
>JANMCD010000066.1:0-2156 GCA_031360905.1 Novosphingobium sp. | reverse complement strand
GGCTATTGCCGCCTCTCGGCCATGCCGGTCGGCCGCTTCGTGCTCGACGTCCACGGCGAGGATCGGGCGATCTGGCCGCTGTCCGATGCGCTGTGCGCCGCGCTTCAGGTGATCAATCACTTGCAGGATTGCGGCAAGGACTACCGGACGATCAACCGGGTCTATGTACCGACCGGGCGGCTGGAAGCGCTGGGGATCGGCGTCGAAGCCCTCGCTGAACCGCTCGCATCGCCTGAACTGCGCAGGGTGATAACCGGGCTTGCCGAACAGACATTGCTGCTGCTCCAGCGCAGTGCGCCGTTTGCCGCCCATATCAGGGACCGTCGGCTTTCCGCAGAAGTCGCGGTGATCCAGGCGCTGGCCGAAGATCTTGCCCGCTTGCTGCTGCACCGTGATCCCTTGAGCGAACGGGTCCATCATTCCAAAGCGAGGTCGGCAAGGCTCGCTGCGGGCGCCTTGCTGCGGCACAGAATCGCAAGAGGCAGGGCGTGAACGAGCCAGTCACTGCCAGCCAGCTGCAGGCCGCTGTGTCAGGCAGCTCGTTCTATGCGGGCATGCGGGTACTGCCAAAGCCCGAGCGCACGGCGATGTTCGCGATCTATGGCTTCTGCCGCAGGGTCGATGACATTGCCGACGATCAGCAGGGCGACCCCGCCGACCGCGCGCGCCGGCTCCAGACATGGCGCGGCGATATCGAAGCGCTCTACGCCGGCGGCGATCCAGGGCAGGCCAAATTCCTCGCGGAGGCGGTGCAGCGCTTCGGGCTCGAAAAGGCCGATTTCCTGGCGGTGATCGACGGCATGCAGATGGATGTTGATCGCGATATCCGCTGGCCTGATTTCGCCGAGTTGGACCTTTACTGCGACAGGGTCGCCTCGGCGGTCGGGCGACTGTCGGTGCGGGTGTTCGGCATGGAGGGCGGGCCAGGGCTCGATCTTGCCCACCACCTCGGCCGGGCGCTGCAACTCACTAACATTCTGCGCGATATCGACGAGGATGCCGCCATCGGCCGCGTCTATCTGCCGATCGAGGCGCTGGCCGTAGCCGGAATCGCGCCTATCTCGCCGGAAACGCTCGTCGCCGAGCCCGCTCTGGATGTCGCCGCGCGCTGGCTCGCCGGCAAGGCGGGGCATCACTTCGCCCAGGCCCACGCCATCCTCGCCGGCCGCCCCAAGGGCCGGCTGATTGCCCCCCGCCTGATGGATGAGGCCTATTCGCGCCTGCTCGACCGCATGATCGCCCAGGGCTGGCGGCCCCCGCGTCGGCGGGTCCGCGTCTCGAAGCTGGCGCTGCTGTGGTCGCTGCTGCGCTTCAGCCTGCGGCCTTGAGCGCGCCGCGCGTCATAATTGCCGGGGCAGGGCTGGCCGGGATATCGGCTGCTGTCGTACTGGCAGACTCGGGCGTGGCGGTCTCGCTCAGCGACAGCGCCGCCCAGCCCGGTGGCCGCTGCCGCTCGTATCACGACGCGGGGCTCGGTCTGACAATCGACAACGGCAACCATCTGGTGCTCTCCGGCAATCCCGCCGTTGCAGCCTACCGCCGAGCCATCGGCGCGGGCGAGCCGTTGACTGGGCCTGAGCATGCCGATTTCGCCTTCACGGACCTTGCCTCGGGGAACCGCTGGGCTGTGCGGATCAATGACGGGCGGTTGCCGTGGTGGACAGCGGCGTCCGGACGCCGGGTACCCGGGACAAAGTTTCGCGATTATCTTCCCCTCGCGCGATTGCTGCATGGCGAAAACGCACCAATCGGGGAGGTGATCTCGACCAGCGGCCCGCTTTGGGACCGCTTCATCGCCCCTATCCTGCTCGCCGCGCTCAATACTGCGCCCGAACAGGCATCGGCCGCGCTGGCCGGGCGGGTGCTGCGGGAAACGCTGGCGCGAGGTGGGCGAGCAATGCGCCCACGCATCGCGCAGCCGACGCTTGGCGCTGCCTTCATAGATCCCGCGCTGGCATGGCTGGCCAGGAGCGGCTGCCACTTGGCCACCGGCCGCCGGCTCCGCGCGCTGGAAATTGCGGGCGACCGCGTCACCGCGCTTGAGTGGAGTGACGGCCCCGAACGGCTGGGCGTGGAGGATAGCGTGATCCTCGCCGTCCCCGCATGGGCGGCGAAAGACCTTGTCCCCGGCCTCACCGTGCCGACCGACCACCGCG
>JANMCD010000037.1:0-3538 GCA_031360905.1 Novosphingobium sp. | reverse complement strand
GCTCGATGGCCCGATGGGCGGCGACTGGTTCGAGGCCTATGTCGCCCAGGTGCTGGTCCCGGACCTGAAGCCCGGCGACATCGTCATCATGGACAACCTGTCGAGCCACAAGCGCGCCGCAGCCCGCGAACTGATCGAAGAAGCTGGCGCAACCCTGCGCTTCCTCCCGCCCTACAGCCCCGACTTCAACCCCATCGAGAAGGCCTTCTCCAAACTCAAGGCCATGCTGCGAAAGGCATCGGAACGGACGGTCTCCGGGCTTTGGGATCTGATCGGACGGCTGGTAGATCTCTTCCAGCCCAGCGAATGCGCAAATTACTTCAGTTCGTGCGGATATGATCCAGACTGAACGGAATCTGCTCTAATCGCGAAACAAGTTTCGCATGTCGCAAGGGGCAAGCGGGGCGGCTCGCCTCCATTTTGTTCAATACAGGCGCGGCGAGAAATTGCGCCTTACATATGGATCGGTTTGCCCAGCACTGCCATCGCTGCTTCCTTGAGCGCTTCGGCATGCGTCGGATGGGCGTGGCAAGTGTAGGCGATATCTTCCGAACTCGTGCCGAATTCCATTCCCAGCGCGGCCTCGGCGATCATCGTGCCGGCGACCGAGGCGATCATCCAGACACCGAGCACGCGGTCGGTTCTGGCATCGGCGATGACCTTGACGAAGCCCTCGCTCTCGCGGTTGGTCTTGGCGCGGCTGTTGGCCATCATTGAAAACCTGCCGACCTTGATCTCGCCCTGCTCCCGCGCTGCTTCTTCGGTCAGACCGACGCCGGCAATCTCGGGCATAGTATAGACCACGCTCGGGATCACCGCGTGGTTGACGATGCCGATCTTGCCGGCGATGTTTTCGGCGACGGCAATGCCCTCGTCCTCGGCCTTGTGCGCCAGCATCGGCCCCGGGATAACATCGCCGATCGCCCAGACGCCGTCCACTTTGGTGCGGAAAGCGTGATCGGTTTCAATCTGCCCGCGCTTGTTGAGTTCCAGCCCGATATTGGCAAGACCGAGCCCTTCGGTATTCGGCCGCCGACCGATCGACACCAGCACGCAATCGGCTTCCAGCGTTTCCGCAGCTCCCCCGGTTGAAGGTTCCAACGTCAGCGCGGCCTTCTTGCCCTTGATTGCGGCGCTCGTCACCTTGGTCGAAAGCTTCAGCTCCATGCCCTGTTTGGCGAAAATCTTGGCGGCTTCCTTGCGCACATCGCCGTCCATGCCGGGGAGCAGCGCATCGAGGAATTCGACGACCGTCACTTTCGCCCCCAGCCGCCGCCACACCGAGCCCAGCTCCAGCCCGATCACCCCGCCGCCGATCACGACCATATGCTGCGGCACCCTGGCCAGCGCCAGCGCGCCGGTGGAATCGACGATGATGCCCTTGGCATTATCGACCTCGACGCCGGGGAGGGGAGTGACCGAGGAGCCGGTGGCGATGACGATGTTTTCGGCGGTGACGGTTTGGTCTGCGATTTGGACGGTGTGGGCGTCTTTGAAGCTCGCCAAACCCTTCAGCCAGGTGACCTTGTTCTTCTTGAACAGGAACGCGATCCCGCCGGTCAGTTCCTTGACTGCGCTGGCCTTTTCACCCTGAAGGGCCGCCAGATCGAGTTCGACCTTGCCAATCTTCACCCCGAACTTGGCAAGCGCGCCATGCGCCGCCTGCTCGAACAGCTCCGAGCCGTGCAGCAGCGCCTTGGACGGGATGCAACCGACGTTGAGACAGGTCCCGCCCAATGTCTCGCGCGCCTCGGCGCAGGCGACTTTCAGCCCCAGCTGCGCTGCGCGGATCGCGGCGACATAGCCGCCGGGGCCTGCGCCGATGACGAGGACGTCATAGTCGTAATCAGCCATAATGGACTCCGTATCGCGTGGCCTTCGACAAGCTCAGGCTGAGCGGCGTTGGGAATTTGTGAAAGTTCCGCTTATCCTGAGCTTGTCGAAGTATTCCGCGCAACATTTGCCTCACAAATCGATTAGCAGCCTGGTCGGATCCTCGATTGC
Source organism: Novosphingobium sp. (assembly GCA_031360905.1). Lineage (GTDB taxonomy): Bacteria > Pseudomonadota > Alphaproteobacteria > Sphingomonadales > Sphingomonadaceae > Novosphingobium. The sequence continues at coordinate 1,534 of JANMCD010000037.1, read as the reverse complement.
TTCCTTGATGATCTTCAAAGCCATCACCGCCTCGCGCCCGTCGATCAGCCGGTGGTCGTAGCTCAGCGCCAGATACATCATCGGGCGGGCGACGATCTGGCCATCGCGCACCACAGCGCGATCTTCGATCCTGTGCAGGCCGAGCACAGCGCTTTGCGGCGGGTTGATGATCGGGGTCGAGAGCATCGAGCCGAACACGCCGCCGTTGGAAATGGTGAAGGTGCCGCCCTTCATGTCCTCGAGCGTCAGCGTGCCCTCGCGGGCCTGCTTGCCGTAGCCAGCGATGGCTTTCTCGATGCCGGCGAATGACATCGCATCGGCATTGCGGACGACTGGCACGACGAGACCATTGGGGGCCGAGACCGCGACCGAAATATCGACAAAGTCGTTATAAACGATTTCGTCGCCTTCGATCCGGGCGTTGACCGAGGGGATATCCTTCAGCGCCAGACACGCGGCCTTGGCGAAGAAACCCATGAAGCCGAGGCGGATGCCGTGCTTCTTTTCGAACAGATCCTTGTACCGGTCGCGCGCCGCGATCACCGCGGTCATGTCGCAATCGTTGAAGGTGGTGAGCAGGGCGGCAGTGTCCTGCGCCTCCTTGAGCCGCCGGGCGATGGTTTGGCGCAGCCGCGTCATCTTGACGCGCTCCTCGCGGCGTTCGCCGGCAGGTACCCTTGCCTCTCCAGGTTCAGGCTGCGGGAGGGGGGTCGTGGGAGTGGGAGCGAGCGCAGAAACCGCCGGGGCAGGCGCGGCCTGCTTGGCCTGGGCGGCGGTGACAACGTCTTCCTTGGTCAACCGCCCGTCCTTGCCGGTGCCTGTGACGCTCGCCGGATCGATGCCATGTTCGAGTATCGCGCGGCGCACTGCCGGGGAAAGCACCGCAGGATCGCCGCTCGCCGCCGGTGCCTCCGCATTTTTCGGCGCCAGCGATTCCGAGGCGGGCGGCACCGCAGCCTCGCTGCGGGGCGCGACCGGCTGGGCGCCTGCTGCTGTAACGGCGTCCTCGATCGTCGCGATCAGCGCGCCGACCGCCACAGTATCGCCGACAGCGACGATGTGCTTGCCCATGACGCCGCCGGCCGGGGCGGGAACTTCCACCGCGACCTTGTCGGTCTCCAGGCTGGCGATCGGCTCGTCGAGCTTCACCGCCTCGCCCGGCTGCTTCAGCCATTGGCCGATCGTCGCTTCGGAAACGGATTCGCCCAGCGTGGGCACTTTGACTTCGGTTGGCATAGGGATGAAAGCCTTATTGCAGCCCCGCGATTGGGGCAGGCATCGAAAAAGATTGGTTAAGCCCGGTTTCTCCGCCTGATTTCGGAGCGGACGGACAATCCGAGCGCGTCGGCGACTAGCGCCGCCTGCTCATTGGCATGGCGCTTGGCAAGACCGGTGGCGGGTGAGGCGCTGGCCAGTCTGCCAGCGTAGCGGGCGCGGGTGACTTTGCATTTTGCGGCTTTGAGCGCATCCTCCAGAAACGGATCGACGAACGACCAGGCGCCGTTGTTGCGCGGCTCTTCCTGGCACCAGACCA
>JANMCD010000170.1:0-9337 GCA_031360905.1 Novosphingobium sp. | reverse complement strand
GCGTCCGACAGCGCCATCGCGCCGCTGTGCTGATAGAGCTTGAGCCGCAGCCGGTCGGGCGGATCGCCGGGCATGCGGTGCAGCCGCGCGTCGCGCTGGGGTGCGCCGGCCAATTCATCGCCCGACAGGCGGCGCAGCCGGTGAATGTCGGCGGCGGCATCGGCCGGGCCGTAGAGGCTGCGATAGGCAAGCGGGAAGGCGTCGGCATAGCGCGCGGCGATGGCGGCAGCGCGCGATCCCTCCTCGCCCGATGCGAGTTCGGCCTCGACCGCTTTCGGCCAGTCGCGCACCATCGCCTGCAATTGCAGATCGAGCGCGGCTTCATCGGGCGCGCCGCCGCCGTCCCTGATGTCGATCACGAAACGCAGCAGCGCCAGATTGCCGCCTTCGATCTCCAGCCCCCAGTCGAGCACCTGGCCCTGCGCGGCGGTTTCCAACATCAGCTGGATTCGCTGCCGCAAATCGGTCGACACGGCATCGCGCGGCAGCCAGACGAACGCGAAAAGATGGCGCTCGAGCGGCGCGCGCACCAGCACGAGTCTGGGCCGCGGGCGATCGACCAGGCTCATCATGCTTGTTGCAACGCGTTCGAGATCGGCATCGCCGAGTCCGATCAGCAGATCGTGGGGCAGGGCCGTCAGCGCATGCACCAGGCCTTTGCCGGCATGGCCCGCCGGATCGAACCCGAGCTTGTCCATCAATTGCGCCAGCTCGGCGCGCATCAGCGGCACGTCTTCGGGCGGCGCAGCGAGAGCTGCGCTGGTCCAGACACCGGCATGGACCGACAGCGCGGCGAGCTGCCCGCCTTCGAAAACCGGCACGAGGAACAGATCGAGCGGCACCCGGCGATGGACATGGCTGGCGTGGTTTGACTTGACGATCAGCAGCCTCCGGGCCGCAGCACCCTTTTTCGCGCGGCGCTTAAACCAGACGAAGGCGCGGTCATAGCTGGCGGGGGCGAGCAGGGCCTTCGTGCTCTTGCGGCAAATGCCGAGCGCGCGGGTCTGGCTGCCGTCGCGCCGGCGCACGACATGGCCAAGCTGGGTTAGCATGCCGTCCCGCAGCCAGCGCAGCAGTTCGGCGCCTTCGCCTGTCCCGAGCGCAACAGCGTCGGCGGCCATCGCCGCCTGCAGTTTCGGCCAGTCGGTGACAGCGGCGCGGACATCCTCCAGCGCAACCTCCAGCGCTGCTCGCAGCTGGCTGCGCTTCCGGGCATCGGCGCGCGCGGTCTCGATGTAGACCATCGATTCGCGAGGTTCGCCATTGCCGTTGGCAGGGGCGACAGCGGTCAGCCGGCCTTCGGCATCGCGGCGCACGGCCAAGACGGGATGCAACAACCGGTCGATGGTGAGGCCTTGGGCGGCAAATGCGGCAGCGATCGAATCGACAAGGAATGGCATGTCGTCGTTGATTATGGCAATCCGCATCAGCCGTTCGCCAACCGCCCCGGAGACGGTCTCGATGGCAATGGCGGGCGCGCAGTTCGCTCGCCGCTCTGCCGCTGCGCAGATATAGCGGGCGGCGTCTGCCAGCCCGGCGCTGGTGAAGGGCGTATCGCCGGGCAGTTGCGATTCCCTCAGGCACGCAGCAATCGCGGGGCCGAGGCTACGCTCCGACCGGTCCGGCTTGCCCTGGTTCAATGTCACCCTCCCTGTCATCCCCGCATGGCAAGTAAACCGATATGGCTGAGAATGTTCCAAGCCAGGCCTCGGTGCTCCTGCGTATTATCAGTGCACGGCTTCCATCGCCATCTCCAGCGAGCGGCGCCGCGCAGCCGGATCCCAGATGGTGCCCGCGAAAATAAGCTCGTCTGCGCCGGTACGCTCGATGAAGCGAAGCACGCCTTCGCGTACTGTCGCCGGACTGCCCACGGCGCTGGCCTCGCGCATGCTGTCGATCATCGCGCTGGCCGCGGGCGGCAGGGATTCGCGGTAGCCGGGGATCGGCGGGCGCAGTCTGCCCGGCGAGCCCGTGCGCAGCGCGACGAAGCTCTGGTCCATCGAGGTGGCGAGCAGCGCGGCTTCCTCGTCGGTGTCGGCGGTAATCACGGTCATGCCCGCCATGACGTGCGGCTGGGCGAGCGTTTCAGATGGCTGGAAGTGCTCGCGATAGAGCCGCAGCGCCTGGTCGAGCTGCGCCGGGGCGAAGTGCGAGGCGAAGCCGAACGGCAGGCCAAGGTGCGCGGCGAGCTGCGCGCCGAACAGGCTCGAGCCGAGGATCCACATCTCGACCTGCGCGCCGATCCCCGGCGAAGCGGCGATCGGCAGCGGCGGATATCCGGCAAAGCGCGCCTGCAGCTCCACCACATCGTTGGGAAAGCTCTCGGCCGCGCGCATCAGATCCTTACGCAGAGCCTGGGCGACCCGGCTGTCCGCCCCTGGCGCCCGGCCAAGGCCGAGGTCGATCCGGCCGGGGAACAGCGCGTCGAGTGTGCCGAATTGTTCGGCAATGACGAAGGGATTGTGGTTGGGCAGCATGATCCCGCCCGCGCCGATGCGGATCGTCGCGGTGGCCTGGCCGACATGCGCGAGCACGACCGAGGTCGCCCCGCCAGCGATGCCTTCCATGCCATGATGCTCGGCCACCCAGAAGCGCTTGTAGCCCGCCGCCTCCGCCGTCTTCGCCAATTGCGCGGTTTCGCTGAGCGCTTCGGCAATGCTGCCGCCTTCGCGCACGGGGACGAGGTCGAGGACCGATAGCGGGATCATGGTGCCTTGCTAGCAGGTCCGCCGAGTTGCGCCAGATAGGTGCGGGCGGTTGTTGCCGCTTCGCTGGTCGGCGCGGCGGCGATTACCGACTGCCAGCTTTTGCGCGCGGCCTCATTGCGGCCCGCGAGCACGGCGATGACACCCGCCTCCAGCCCAATCTCCGGATCGGTGGGCGCCAGCGTCGCGGCGGTGACGATCTGTGCCTGCGCCTCGGCGAGCTTGCCCTGCCGGCGCGACAGCGTTGCCGAGAGCAGCCAGCCGAGCGAATTATTCGCCGCCGCGCTGCGAGCTTCCGCCAGGGCATTGGCCGCGTCCGCATCGCGCCCCAGCGCGACGAGGGCGCGGGCGCGGTCAATAGCGATTTCGCCCGACAGCCGCACGTCACCCGCCTTCGCCGCATCGGCATGGGCAAGATCGAGCGCGGCGAGCGCCCGGTCGGCAGCCTGCCCGGCCAGCGCCGCGTTTCCGCCCATGCCGCCCAATTGCGCGCGCCGGACGTAGTCACTTGCCGCAGCAGCATCGCGGGCGGCCAGAAACGCCGCTTCCGCCTCCGCCCATTCGCCGCGCCGGCTATGGGCCGCGCCAAGGCAGCGGTTGGGCTCGACCTGGGTGGTGCCCTTGACCGTGGTCAGCCACGCCTCGGCCTCCTCGATCGCCTCGGACGGGCTGGCTTCGGCATCGTCGAGGCAGGCCTGCAGCCGGCTTGGTTCCTGCAGCGGCGGCCGCGCTTGCGCTCTGACCGCCGGTCTGCGGCGCTCAACCGGCGGCGGCGGTGCGCCGGGCGTCACAAACGGCCCGACTTGTGCCAGCATCGGAGCGAGCAGGGCAAGGATAAGCGACATTGGCAGGGGCTCCGTTCAGTCCGTCCCGGCAAGCTCGGCGACAGCGCGCAGCAGCAGCGCGATATCGGCATCGCGCGAGAGGCGGTGGTCGCCGTCCTTGATCAGCGTGACCTGCACATCGGCTGAACGCAGACTTGCCGCCAGTCGCATCGAGACTTCCCACGGCACGTCGGGATCGGCCTGGCCGTGGAGCAGCCGGACCGGGCATAGAATCGCAATCTCACTATCCAGCAGGAGGTTTGCCTGTCCGTCCGCCCAGAAACCGGGGAACGTGGGTGTGGGCTGCGGGCCGTAGGCGTTTTCCTCGAGGACCAGCTCGCCCGCCAGCAACTCGGCCTGTTGCGCGTCGCTGTATCCCCAGGCGGTGAAATCGGGCGCGGGGGCGATGCCGATCAAGCCGGCGACCCGGCCCGGGGACAGCGCCAGCGCGCACAATAGCATCAGCCAGCCGCCCATCGACGAGCCGATGAACACGGCCTGCCCCGAGCAATGCGCCGCGACCAGCGCCAGCACCTCTTCGCGCCAGCGGCTGAGCGTGCCGTCGGCGAAATCGCCAGAACTCTCACCGCAGCCTGAATAATCGAGCAGCAGGCAGGCATGGCCCTGCTGCACCGCCCAGTCGAACACGGCCTGCGCCTTGCTGCCCGCCATGTCCGACATATAGCCGGGCAGGAAGACCAGCGCCGGTGCCCCGTTGTCCTTGGCACCTGGCGTGAAGCGGTGGGCGATGCGGCGCCCGTCGGCGAGCGTGTGAATGCGGGTTTCGGTCATCGCGCGGTTCATGCCCGCAACGCAGGACCGCGAAAAGCGATATATCCGATCTTAAGGCCTGTCGGGCAATCCACCCGGATTATGATTTGCCATGCGGCGGCGGGCGGGCCTGAGATGGATCGATTGGTGGCTGCTGCCCTATGGGATGGTCGCCTATCCTACCGCTATCGGATTGATCTTCTCGGGCCAGTCACGCTTTCATTATCCCGTGATGCCCTTCGTCTGCATGGCCTGCGGATGGCTGGTGGCTGAAGCATTGCGTGACCGCAACCCGGACTGCACGCCCGCTTGAAGCCGGGGCGGGGCTGCTTTAGGGGCTGCGCCATGTCCGCAATGATCACGATCAGTCTGCCCGACGGTTCCACCCGAGAAATGCCCGCCGGGTCCACCCCTGCCGATGTCGCCGCCGCGATCGGCCCTGGCCTCGCCAAGGCGGCGCTGGCGGCGCGGGTCGATGGCGAGTTGGTCGATCTCAGCCGTCCGTTCACCGGCGATGCGCGCCTCGCGCTGGTCACCGCGCGCGACGAGGTCGAGGCGCTGGAGCTGGCCCGCCACGATTACGCGCATGTGCTGGCCGAGGCGGTGCAGGTGCTGTTTCCCGGCACCCAGATCACGTTTGGCCCATCGACCGAGGACGGTTTCTATTACGACTTCGCGCCCGCCAAAATCGATGGAAAAGACCGCGCCTTCACCGAGGAGGATCTCCCCGCGATCGAGGCGGAAATGCGCCGGATCATCGCCGCCGACAAAATGCTGCGCCGCGAGGTCGTGGAACGCGATGCCCTGATCGCGAAGTGGCGCGCGGCGGGCGAGAGTTTCAAGGCGGAATGGGCGGCGGAACTGCCGCAGGGCGAAGAACTCACCGTCTATCACAGCGGGCCTAAAGACTCGCCGGATTCTTGGTACGACATGTGCCGCGGCCCGCATCTGCCCTCCACTGGCAAGCTCGATCCCGCCGCCTTCAAGCTTACCCGTGTGTCGGGCGCGTATTGGCGGGGCGACCAGAAGAACGCGATGCTCAGCCGGATCTACGGCACCGGCTGGCTCAGCAAGAAGCAGCTCGACGCGCATTTGATGCGGCTGGAGGAAGCAGGCAAGCGCGATCACCGCAAGCTCGGCGCGGAAATGGACCTGTTCCATCTCCAGAGCGAAGCGCATGGCAGCGTGTTCTGGCACCCCAAGGGCTACCTCATCTGGCGCGAGCTGGAGGCGTTCATGCGCCGCGCGATCGACGACGCCGGCTATCAGGAGGACAAGACCCCGCAAGTCATCGATGCACGCCAGTGGGAGCAGTCCGGCCACTGGGGCAAATACCGCGAGAACATGTTCGTCATTCCCGACGAAGTGCCCAATGTCGATGACGACGGCCCCGTGATCTCCGGCGGGGCGGACTGGATGGCGCTCAAGCCGATGAATTGCCCGGCGCATGTGCTCATTTTCCGCCAGGGCATCAAAAGCTACCGCGACCTGCCGCTGCGCATCTACGAGAACGGCTGCTGTCACCGCAACGAGCCGCATGGCGCGCTGCACGGGCTGATGCGGGTGCGCCAGTTTACCCAGGACGACGCCCATATCTTCTGCCGCGAGGACCAGATCGTCGAGGAAGTCCGCGCGTTCTGCGCGCTGGCCGACCGCGTCTACCGCCAGCTTGGCTTCGAGAGTTATGCGATCAAGCTGGCGCTCCGCCCGGAAAACCGCTTCGGCACCGAGGCGATGTGGGACCAGGCCGAGACCGAACTGCGCGATGCGGTGGCGGCGGCGGGGCTGGCGAACGACGATTACGGCTGGGCGGAACTGCCCGGCGAAGGCGCGTTCTATGCGCCCAAGCTCGAATGGCACCTGACCGACGCGATTGGCCGCACCTGGCAGGTCGGCACCATCCAGTCCGACCGGGTGCTGCCCGAACGGCTCGATGCCAGTTATATCGCCGAGGACGGCGACAAGCACCGCCCGGTGATGCTCCACCGCGCGATCTTCGGCTCCTACGAGCGCTTCATCGGCATATTGATCGAGCACTACGCCGGCAAGCTGCCGGTCTGGCTCGCCCCGGTGCAGGCGGTGGTGGCGACGATCGTCTCCGATGCCGACGACTATGCCCGTGAGGTCACGGCGCAATTGAAAGCAGCCGGAATCCGGGTCGAGAGCGACCTGCGTAACGAGAAGATCAACTACAAGGTGCGCGAGCACTCGTTGGCCAAGGTTCCGCATCTGCTGGTGGTCGGCAAGCGCGAGGCGGAGGAAGCCAGCGTCGCGATCCGCACGCTGGGCGAGGCCAAGGAAGGCGGGGGCCAGCGGGTGATGCCACTGGCCGAGGCGATCGCGATGCTGAAGGATGAGGCGACGCCGCCGGATTTGCGGTAGCGCCCAACCGTTCACCTGTTAACCGGCGAGTGAGCAATGCCTGCCAACAGCGTAAGGCGCCTGGCAGCTTAGGTCAGTTAACCGCCAGCACTTGCCCCGCCAGGATCAGCGCCAGAGCGCAGCCAACGACGATGAAGGAGCGGACTGTCGTTTCCACTTGCGGCGCTGCGACTAGGGCGATGATGCGGGCCATAACGAGACCATGCGCCCACTCCGGTTGCCGAATTGTTAATTCCAGAAGCCCCGCAACCCTTTGACAGGCTCAGGATGAGCGGGATGGGCGTCACAGCGAAGGCATCTGCTGGCTGGCGCAGTGAAAGCCTCCTCCCCCCGCCAGCACCGCATCGGCCGAAAGGCCCACCGTGTCGCGGTCCGGGAACAGCGCAGCCACCGCCGCTACCCCGTCGGCATCATGTACGGAACCGAAGGTGGGCACCACGACCAGACGGGAGGTGATGGCGAAATTCATGTAGCTTGCCGGCTCCACCCGCCCGCCGCGCTCCAGCAAGCCGGGCGAAGGAATATCACGAACCGCGACGCCGAAGCCTCTCGCCCGGGTGCGGGCATCGGCATAGATCGCGGCATTGGGATCGTCCTTGCCGCTGGGCAGGGGCAGCGCCATCACGCCCGGCGCGACAAAGCGGGCGAGGTTGTCGACATGGCCGTCGGTATGGTCATTGTTCAGCCCGTCGCCAAGCCACAGCACCCGGTCGAAGCCGAGGTCGCTGGCCAACCGCGCCTCGATCTCGCCGCGTGACAGGCCGGGATTGCGGTTGGGATTGAGCAGGCATTGCTCGGTCGTCACCACCAGTCCGGCGCCGTCGGCATCGATTGCCCCGCCTTCGAGCACCCACTCCGCGGTCGCCACTTCCAGTCCGGCATCGCGCGCCAGCTCCGCGCCGATCGTCTGGTCGCCATCCATCAGATACTTTCCGCCCCAGCCGTTGAAGCCAAAGCGCCGCGCTGTCCGATCGCCCGCGCCGTCCCGCAGCACCAGCGGCCCGGTATCACGCAGCCAGATGTCGCCATAAGTGCGGCGTTCAAGCGTGACCTTGCTGCTGACCAGCCGCCGCGCCGCAGCCTCGTTCTCTTCATCGCGGACCAGCAGCCGAACCTCCTGCCCGCTCTCGGCCACGGCGCTGGCGAAAGCGGCGATTTGGATTTGCGCAGCCTCGAGAAGGCCTGGCCATTCCTCCCCGTCATGCGGAAAGCCGATCCACAGCCAGTCCTGCGGATGCCATTCGGGGGGGAGGCGCCAAACCATGCCAGGCTCTTTAGCCGCGCCCGGTGCTTGCGGGAAGCGGCGTGAGCGGCCATTCATACAGCATGTCAGCCTCCCCATGGACCAGCGCTCTGGAGCGCGCCGAGGCCCACGCGCCGTTTCTCTCGCGGGCGATGGACCGCCTGCCCGATCTCACTGCCCTGCTGGCGGCGGGCGAGGGGGAGCAGGCGCTGGCCTGGGCCAAGGCGGCGGGAGAAAGCGTGGAAGACGTTGCGGTCGCCCTGCGGCGCGAGCGGATGGCGCTGGCGCTGGCGTTGGCGATCGGCGATCTGGCGGGAGCGTTTCCGCTCGCCCGGGTCACTGCCGAACTCAGCGATTTTGCCGACAGGGCTATGGATGCCGCCATCGCCGATGCGATCCGCCGCCGGGTGCCCGATGCCGAGCCGGCCGGGTTCATCGCCCTGGCGCTGGGCAAGCACGGCGCGGGAGAATTGAACTACAGTTCCGATATCGACCCGATCCTGCTCTACGATCCGCATCTGCTTCCCCGGCGAACTCGCGACGATCCCGGCGAGGCGGCGCAGCGGGTCGCGCGCACGCTGGTGGAAACGCTCAGCCAAGTCACCGGCGAAGGTTATGTCTTCCGCGTCGATCTGCGCCTCAGGCCCGCATCCGAAGTCAGCCCGCTGGCAATTCCGGTCGAGGCGGCTTTGACCCATTACGAATCCTCGGCGCTTGCCTGGGAACGCGCCGCCTTCATCCGCGCGCGCGCCTGCGCCGGCGATGTCGCGGCGGGCGAGGCTTTCCTCGCCGCAATCCGGCCGTTCATCTGGCGCAAGAGCCTCGATTTCGGCGCGATCGCGGAAATCGGCCGGTTGACCGCGCAGATCCGGTCCAATCACAGCGGTGCGCTCCAGCCCGGTCCCGGCTTCGACGTCAAGCGCGGGCGCGGCGGCATTCGCGAGATCGAATTCTACGGCCAGACCCATCAGCTGATCTACGGCGGGCGCAACCCGGCGCTGCGGCTGCGGGGCACGCGGGCGACGCTCGATGCCCTGGCGGCGGCGGGGATCATAACTGCCGACGACGCGGCTCTGCTCGGTACATCCTATGATCGGCTGCGCACCATCGAACACCGGCTGCAGATGGTGGCCGACCGGCAGACGCATAGCCTGCCAGCCGATCCGGCGGCGCTCGACGGCGTGGCGCAGCTTGACGGCTTGCCGGATGGGGCCGCGCTGGTGGCGGAGCTGGCGGCGATCACCAATGCCGCCGGTGCCCGCTACGATGCGCTGATCGCGGCCAGTCCCGGCACCGCACCTGTGGCCAGGCCGGCGGCAAGCGGCGATGCGCTGGTTGCCGAGCTGGTGCGGCTGGGCTTTGCAGAGCCGCAACACCTTGCCGAACGCATCGCCGGCTGGCGTTCCGGCAAA
>JANMCD010000029.1:0-2580 GCA_031360905.1 Novosphingobium sp. | reverse complement strand
TCGCGCCCGATCGAATCCCGGCGCGGAAATGACATGGCGCGACGCCGTCTTGAGGGCAGCGCGGTTAACCACGGCCCTTGGCTTTGCCAAAGCCGAACAGGTACTGCGCCACGCGCCGGATCTGGATTTCTTCCGATCCTTCGGTGATCCGGTAGCGCCGATGATGGCGGAAGATGTGTTCGAACGGCTTGGCGCGGGTGTAGCCAAGGCCGCCGTAGACCTGCATCGCGCGGTCCGCCGCGTCGCATACCAGCCGGTTCGCGCGGAAGTTGCACATCGAGACCATGTCGCTGATTTCCAGCGGCGAGCGACGGTCCATTTCCCAGGCGGTCTTGAACACGAAGTTCCGCACCAGCTCGCACTCGGTATAGAGCTCGGCGAGCTGGAACTGGATGACCTGGTTCCTCGACAGCGGAGTTCCGAACACCTTCCGGTCATTGGCATAAGCGACCGCCTGCTCGATACAGTAGCGCGCCGCGCCGACGCTTGCGGCGGCCTGTCGGATGCGGTTTTCGTGAATGAAGCTCTGCGCGACGAAGAGACCCTTGCCTTCCTCGTGCAGGATCGCGCTGGCGGGCACGCGCACGTTCTTTAGCCCGACCTCCGGATGGTCGCTGGGCATGTTGAAGGTCCAGTGGTTGTAGAGAATATCGATCCCTGGCGTGCTCATCGGCACGATGAACGCAGTGATGCCGTCGCCGTCGCCCGCCTTGCCCGAGGTGCGCGCGAAGATCAGGTCGGCCTTGGCGCGATAGACCTGGCTGTTGTAACGCTTCTGGCCGTTGATCACCCATTCGTCACCATCGCGCACGGCAGTGGTTTCGATATGCGTGGCGTCGCTGCCGTGGTCCGGTTCGGTCAGGCCGAAGGCGAGATGGTTTGCGCGGGTGATGATACCTTCGATGTATTGCTTCTGCTCGGGCGAGCCATAGCGATGCAGGATCGGCACCAATGGAAAATTGCCGACCACCGAAGATTCGTCCTGCAGGTCATTGTGCAGGCCGAGGCCCTGCCGGGCGAGATGTTCCCGTATTGCGGCAATTGCCAGATTGGATCCGGCCGAGCCACCGCATGCAACTGGAAGGCCGTAGCGCAGGAAGCCCGCCTTGTCGGCGCGGCGCTCCATTTCGGCGAGGAGGTCGTTCCATTCTTCGCGCGGCTGGCCATCGCGGTCCCAGTCCGTCCGCGCGTGTTCACGGCGATGGTCGAAGAAACGGCCGTTATCGTCCGCCTGTTCGAGCGGCTTGATCTCACGTGCAATGAATGCGTCGATCTCGGCGATCTTGGCAACGATCTCGGCTGGAATTTCGAAGTTCATGAATTCAGGACTTCCTGGTCAAAGCGCCACGCGGCCGAACGGATGGGTGCTGCTCAGGCCGCCATCGGCGCCCACAATCTGCCCGGTGATGAAACCCGCATCTGCGCTGGCGAGGAAAGCTGCCACGCCCGCGATCTCCCCAACGGTGCCTGTGCGCCGCAGAGGCGTAATCCCGCCCATCTTGTGTTCGACGCCCTTGGCGCGGGCGTAATCGAACGCCGACTTGGTCAGCTTGGTCTCGACCAGTCCCGCAGCAATGCCGTTGACCCTCACCCCGGTGCCCGCAAAGAAGTTCGCCGCGCCCATCACCAGGCTGTTCACGGCAGCCTTGGCAGCACCGTATGCAATGGTCCCGGCATTGGCGCGCAGCGAACCAGCGGATGACATCAATATGATCGACCCGGCCCCGGCCTGCTTGAGATAAGGCCCCATGTGCTTGATCGTCAGGAACGCGCTGATGACATTGCCGCGCCAGCAATCCTCCCACGCCTCGATTGTCTGTTCGAAGAATGGCACGTCATGGTCAGTGGTGCCGGCGTTGGCAAAGACGATCTCCCACCCGCCAAGCACTTCCAGTGCATGAATCGCCATCGCAGCAACATCGGCCTCAACCGTCACATCGGCGACGAAGTGATGCGCCGTGCCGCCATGTGCGCGGACCAGTTCAGCGGTTTCGCAAATGTTTTCCGGCGATCGCCCGACGACCAGCACGGTTGCACCCTCGGCGGCGAAGCGCAGCGCGGCACCACGACCGATGCCGCTGCCGCCGCCGGTGATGATCGCCCGTTTGCCGCTCAACCGTTGCATCTAAACCCTCACTGACCGATCAAGCCGCTGAAATTCCGCCGTTTGCACTGATCGCCTGACCAGTAATCTTGGCAGCCCCGGGACCCGCCAGGAACACCACGAGATCGGCGATATCTTCAGCCTCGGCCACTCCGAGGTGCGCCATCCGCGCGGCTTTGGCGAACAGCTTCGCCGCGAACGGGTTCTCCTGCATCCGCGCGTGGGTCAGTGTCCCGGCGATCAGCGACGGCGTCAGCGCATTTACCCGGATGCCGTCGCGCTTGGCTTCGATCGCCAGTGCACGGCTGAACATCACAATCGCCGCCATGGCGGCACCGAGCACCGTCTCGCCAGGCGTTGCCAGCTTGGCCGCATCGGAGGCGACATTGAGAATCACACCGCTTTTGCGCGCCACCATGTAAGGCAATGCCGCGCGGCTCATCAGCATCGGGCCCATCGCCAGCTGGACAAGCATT
>JANMCD010000027.1:0-5704 GCA_031360905.1 Novosphingobium sp. | reverse complement strand
CTGCATTTGCGCTATGGCATGATCCTGTTCATCGCCTCCGAAGTGATGTTCTTTGTGGGCTGGTTCTGGGCCTTCTTCGACTTCTCGCTGTTTCCCGCGACCACTACCGACGTCGTCGCCGGGCAATGGCCACCCAAGGCGATCGAGGCGGTAATGGATGCCTTTGACCTGCCGCTGCTCAATACGCTGATCCTGCTGTGCTCCGGTACGACCGTGACCTGGGCGCATCATTGCCTGATCCACGGCGACCGCGACGGGCTGAAGAAGGGCCTGTGGGCGACGATCGTCCTGGGCATCCTGTTCACCTCGATCCAGGCCTACGAATACTATCATGCGCCGTTCAACTTTGGCGAGAACACCTATGGGTCCGCCTTCTACATGGCGACAGGGTTTCATGGATTTCACGTGCTCGTCGGCACGATCTTCCTGATCGTCTGCCTGAAGCGCGTCTACAACGGTGACTTTACCCCGCGCCAGCATTTCGGCTTCGAGGCGGCGGCGTGGTACTGGCATTTCGTCGATGTCGTCTGGTTATTCCTGTTCGTTGCCATCTATGTCTGGGGCGGGTGGGGCTACCCGGTCCACTGATGAGCGGCAACGCATCTGACACGAAGGGGCAGCCGGGCATCGCTTCGGCTGCCCTTTCCGGTTTGTGCCCGAGATGCGGCGCGCGCGGTCTGTTCGACGGGCCAACGAAATTCGCTCCGCGCTGCCGGAGCTGCGACCTCGATTTTGCCCGCTTCAATGTCGGAGACGGCCCCGCCGCCTTCATCACGCTGATCGTCGGCGCGGCTGTAACCGGCCTCGCTATCTGGCTTGAGCTTAGCTGGCAGCCGCCGTTCTGGGTGCATGTCTTGCTGTGGGTGCCGCTGACGCTGCTGGCGGTGATCTGGGGCCTGCGCGCGGGCAAGGCGGCGCTGCTCGCGGCGGAGTTCCAAAGGAAGGCCGGCGAGGGGCAGATCAGGGACTGATGCTGCGCCGCCTGCCATTGCTCCCGACTATAGTGGTGCTCGCTGCGGTCGCGGTGATGATCCGCCTTGGCTTCTGGCAGCTTGACCGGATGCACCAGAAGGAGGCGCTGCTGGCGCGCTATGCGGCGGCGCGCAGCCTTTCGTCCGACGTGCCTTATCCGCGCAATGCGGACGAGCGTGAGCGGGCGCTATACCGGCATAGCAGCCTCACTTGCAGCGGCGAAGTCACCAGTGTTCCCAAGGCCGGCCGCAACGATCGCGGCGAGACCGGCTGGGCCCATGTCGCACCCTGCGCGCGCAGCGATGGCACCGCGGCTGAAGTGGTGCTGGGCTGGGCGCGCAATCCAGCGCCGGTTCGCTGGACGGGGGGCGAAGTCTTCGGATTTGTGGCACCGGGCGGCGCGCTTGGCTCTCGGCTGATAGTCGACCCTCCGCGCGCCGGCCTCACCGCCAACGCCCTGCCCGATCCGCGCGACATTCCCAACAATCATTTCGCCTATGCGGTCCAGTGGTTCCTGTTCGCGGCGACGGCGCTGGTAATCTATGTTCTGGCAGTGCGGCGGAAGTTGCGGGAATCCTGATCCTTGCCGGTCCGGGGAGGATTGCCACCTGCATCGCACCCCGCTAACCGCGCGCCAATGGAATACATCAGCACTCGCGGGAGCGCCCCGGCGCTCGACTTCGCCGGCGCGACGCTGGCGGGCCTTGCCTCCGACGGCGGATTGTATCTGCCGCACAAATGGCCGCGCTTTACCGCAGGTGAAATCGCCGCGATGGCCGGGCTGCCCTATGCCGAGCTTGCCGCAAGGGTCATGCAGCCGTTTGTCGGCGAAAGCCTCACGCCCGAGCGCCTGCGTGAACTCACAACTGTCGCCTATGGGCGCTTCGCCCATGCCGCCGTCACACCGCTCAAGCAGCTGGACGAGCAGCACTGGCTTTTGGAACTGTTTCACGGGCCGACGCTGGCGTTCAAGGATGTCGCGCTGCAACTGCTCGGCCTGCTGTTCGAGGAGTTCCTCAGCCGGGGCACGGAAAACCTGACGATTGTCGGCGCGACATCGGGCGACACCGGCTCGGCCGCGATCGATGCAGTGGCGGGCCGCGCCAGGATCGATATCTTCATGCTCCACCCGCACGGCCGGGTGAGCGACGTGCAGCGCCGGCAGATGACCACCGTGCGCGCCTCCAATGTCCACAACATCGCCGTGCAGGGGGCCACTTTCGACGATGCCCAGGCGATGGTTAAGCGGATGTTCGGCGATCCCGCGATGACCGGAAGCTTCAACATCGGCGCGGTTAATTCGATCAACTGGGCCCGGCTGATGGCGCAGGTGGTCTATTATTTTGCCGCCGCCCTGCAACTGGGCGCGCCTAGCCGCCAGGTCGCCTTTGCCGTGCCGACCGGAAATTTTGGCGATGTCTTCGCCGGCTATGTCGCTGCGCAAATGGGCTTGCCGGTGGCGAAGCTGATCGTTGCGACCAACGTCAACGACATCCTCTACCGCGCGCTGACTACGGGCGACTATTCGCAAGGCACGGTAACTGCGACCGCGGCACCGTCGATGGACATCCAGGTCTCGTCCAATTTCGAGCGGCTGCTGTTCGACCTCGGCGGGCGCGACGGCGCGGCGCTGGCAGGGCAGATGGCGGGCTTTGAAGCGAGCAAGGCGATGCAGCTCAGCAATGCCCAGCGCGAAGGCGCGGCGAAACTGTTCTCCAGCGCGCGAGCCGATGCCGACGACATGGCGCGGGCGAGCCGCTGGGCCTGGGAGACCTGCGGCGAGCTGCTGGATCCGCACACCGCCATCGGCCTCCACGCCGCCCACGCGTCCGGCACCGACCGGGCGGTGCCGGTGGTGACGCTGGCGACCGCGCATCCGGCCAAGTTCCCCGACGCAGTCGAGCGCGCCACGGGCCAGCGCCCGCCGCTGCCCGCGCGGGTCGGCGATCTGTTCGAGCGCGAGGAACGCTGCACCGCCCTGCCGGGCGAGTACGCGGCGGTGGCGGAGTATGTCGCCGCCCATGCCACGCCGAAGGGCTGATGGCCCAACTCGCCCTGTCACCCCTGATCCTTACCGGCAAGGCCTGGGCCGATTACGGTCTGGTCGACTCGGGCCATGGCCGCAAGCTTGAGCGTTACGGCCCGCACCGCTTCATCCGGCCTGATGCCCAGGCGCTATGGACGCCGCGGCTGGAACGCTGGGCTTCTGACGGCGAATTCGTCCCCGGTTCGGACGAAGACGGCGGCGGGCGCTGGCAATTCGCCGCGCCGGTGCCGCAGGATGGCTGGCCGCTAGCTTGGCCAAATGGCGATGAACCCGTGACGTTCACCGCCCAATGCACCCCGTTTCGCCACCTCGGCTTCTTTCCCGACATGGCGCCGGTGTGGAATTGGATGGGCGAGCAGCTTGCCGGGCGGAGCGACGCCGCCACGCTCAACCTGTTCGGCTACACCGGCGTCGGCACCCTTGCACTGAGCCGCTACGGGTCGGTGACCCACGTCGACGCGTCGAAGAAATCCGTCGCCCAGGCCCGCGCCAACGCTGCGCTGTCGGGCATGGACTCGCGCCCGGTCCGCTGGATCGTCGACGACGCCGGCAAATTCGCCGCGCGCGAGGTGCGGCGCGGGCGGCGCTATGACGGCATCATCCTTGACCCGCCCAAATTCGGCCGCGGCCCGGAAGGCGAGGTCTGGCGGCTGGAGGAGCATCTGGCCGGGCTGGTGGCGGATTGCCGAGGGCTGCTCGATACGGACAGCCGCTTTCTGTTCCTCACCGTCTACGCCGTGCGGATGTCGTCGCTGGCGCTGGCCGGGCTGTTGGCGGAGGTATTCGCCGATATGCCCGGCGTGATCGAGCATGGCGACCTCGCGGTGCGCGAGGAAGGGGAGGGCGGACGTCTGCTGCCAACCGCGATCTTCGCGCGGTGGACGAATCCGGAGTAATGCCGCCAGATGGCCGATTCGCTGATCCTGGAAGTTGCCGATTTTGAAACCGACGTGCTCACCGGCATCTATTCGGAGGAGACCGGCCAGCCGCAGCCGCTGCGCATCACCATTCAGGCTCGGCTGAAGGCGGCGCAGCGCTATGCCGCCGATACGCCGCTTAGCGCCAGCAAGAACTATATGGACCTGAAGTTCGCCGCCACCGGGGCGCTGCCGCCGGGTGTGCATTTCAAGCTGATCGAGGCCGTGGCAGAACATATCTGCGAAACTCTGCTGCTGCAGGACGCGCGGGTCGAGGCGGTGACGGTCAAGATCGTCAAGCTGGCGATTGCCGAGAACGGCGAGCGGATCGGGATCACGCTGACCCGGGAGCGGCGTTGATGGCGCTGCTGCGTGTCGGACTGCTGCCGGAAGAAGCGCTGGCGGCGGCGGCGCGGTTTCATGCCGAAATATTGCCGGGGATGCGCGCGGCTCTCGCCGCCATGCCGCCTCACCTTACACTCGTTTTCCCGCCGGCCGACCACACCCACCACGGCTGGCGGCTTTCCGCAGTGCAAGGCCTGGCCCGCGAATATGCGCCGAGCCGGGTCAATGCCGTTGCCGGTGATGACGAGGTGGCAATCGCCGCCGCGCTCTCCTATCTTGAGCGCGCAGACGGGGTCACGGGGCAGGTGCTGCGGCTCGATGGCCTTGGTGCCG
Source organism: Novosphingobium sp. (assembly GCA_031360905.1). Lineage (GTDB taxonomy): Bacteria > Pseudomonadota > Alphaproteobacteria > Sphingomonadales > Sphingomonadaceae > Novosphingobium. The sequence goes on along the minus strand of JANMCD010000027.1, from coordinate 1,090 downwards.
GAAAGGTGGTATCGACAACGCCATGAGCAGCGCATCGCCTTCCTTTGGGCCCCTCGTCGATCAGTTCGCCCGGCGGATAACCTATCTGCGCCTGTCGGTGACCGACCGCTGCGACCTGCGCTGCGCCTATTGCATGCCCGAACGCCAGACATTCCTGCCGCGCAGCGAAGTGCTGAGCCTCGAGGAACTGCACGGCCTGGCGCTCGGCTTCATTGCCCGCGGCATCACCAAAATCCGGCTGACCGGCGGCGAACCGCTGGTTCGGCGCGACATGATCGAGCTGGTCCAGGCTTTGGGGCGCAAGGTGGGGGATGGGCTGGACGAGCTCACCATGACCACGAACGCCACCCGCCTCGCCGAATTCGCCGAGCCGATTCGCGCGGCGGGGGTGCGCCGGATCAACATTTCGCTCGATACGCTCGACCGCGCGACTTTTGCCAAGCTCGCCCGGCGCGATTCGCTGCCGCAGGTGCTTGAGGGGATCGCGGCGGCAAAGGCAGCGGGGCTCAAGGTCAAGCTCAACACCGTCGCCCTGAAGGGGATCAACGAGGACGGAATTCCCGAGCTGATCGCATGGGCGCATGGCCAGGGCTTCGAGGTGACGCTGATCGAGGTGATGCCGCTCGGCGAAGTCGAGGAAGACCGCTTCGAACATTATCTGCCGCTGTCGGCAATGCGCGACCGCCTGGAGCAGCGCTGGACGCTGACCCCCAGCGATCACCGCACTGGCGGCCCGGCGCGCTATGTCACTGTCGCCGAGACCGCCACTGGGAAGGGAGGCCGGCTCGGCTTCTTCACGCCCTTGACCAACAATTTCTGCGACGGCTGCAACCGCATAAGGGTCACCGCGACCGGCCAGCTGTTTGCCTGCCTCGGCGGCAACGAGCAGGTCGATCTGCGTTCGGCGCTGCGCTCGGCCGATCCCGATGCGGCGCTGACCGAGGCGCTGGATGTGGCGATGAAGATAAAGCCGGCGCGGCATCATTTCGTCATCGACAAGCCCGGCGGCGCGCCGGCGCTGGCGCGGCATATGTCGATGACGGGTGGCTGAGCATGCCGCTGAAGCTGGTGTTTCTCGGCCGGCTGGAAG
>JANMCD010000023.1:0-21419 GCA_031360905.1 Novosphingobium sp. | reverse complement strand
AAGTCAGCTGCTGACTCACTTCAAATTCGACATTGGCAAAAACCGCCAAGTTTCTGATCTTCTGATTCAATATTTCGCCGCTATGGTTGATGTATTCATTGCCAAACCAGAAGTTGGAATTGGCGAAATAGCGCAGAATTTGATCCTCATGAGTCTTGCTGTTTTCATAGTTCCCGCCCAGGACCCAGCGAATCGCTGAGCTTGGATCATTGGCAAAACGCAGTTCCTGGTTGAACGTCTCGATCGAACCATTAGCCTGCTGAATATCGAAACCGACCAGCGCCATCCCGTCACCATCGATACGCATCTTCTGCTTGAAATCGGCATAGGAGGTGAGCGAAGTCAGGGTAATATCGCCAAATTCATAATCGGCGCGCAAACCGAATTGATAGAATTGACGATCCCCCTTGGGTCTAAAATCGGTGGTGCTTGCCAAAGCCGGGTCGGACGAGCCGGTCAAACCGTTTGGCGCGGCTTTCGGAACACCCTTTACCGAAGGCGAAGTATTGGGATCCAACGCAGATGTGCTCCAGTCCGCAGAGCGTGCATTGAGCGGGGAGAACGGATAGCAGAGCTGTGCTGACGTACGGGCGCAACCAGCCGGAATCGGTGAATAGGCATTGCGCAACGCGTCATTCTCTGTCGGCGCGTTGATGCGTTTGTCCGCAGCACCCAAAGCGGGATCGAAGGCGCCAATCGTTTCATGAATCGCAATCAGCTGCTGCGCCTGCGGCTCGGACTTGTCTTTCCAGCCATTGGCCGTGAACCGCATGGATAGCGCGTCGCTCGGCTTGACATCCAGGGTCAGGCGACCCGCGATGTAGCTTTCCTTGCCGTTGGTATCGTCGCGTGTGTAGGATTTCTGCCAGCCGTCGGCATTCTTGCCAGTAACGGCCAGGCGGAACCCGGCGACGTCCGACAGCGGGCCGCTGATATAGGCATTGCCTTCGATCGAGTTGAACCGGCCGTAGGAGATGTCGCCACCGGCCTCCAACGTCTCCGTCGGACCTGCCGCGATGTAGTTGATCGCGCCGCCGGTGGAGTTCTGGCCGAACAAGGTCCCTTGCGGGCCCTTCAGGTCTTCGATCCGTTCCAGGTCATAGGCGGAGTGCATCGCCAGCACGGGGAACGGCAGCGGAATCTGGTCCACGTAGACGCTGACCGCGGGATAGACTCCCAGCGAGCTTTCGTTGAAGCCGATGCCGCGCAGGGTAAAGATCGGCGTGTTGTTGGTCGATGGCGTATAGATCAGGCCAGGGGCGATCGCTGCCACGTCTTCCAGCGAGGCGACGCGGCGGCTCTGCAGCGCTTCGCGGCCAATTGCCGTGATGGTCAGGCCGACATCGTTGAGGTTCTGTTCGCGCTTGTTGGCGGTAACGATGATCTCATTGACATCGCTAGTATTGGTTTGATCGGCCGACTGCGCCAGGGCGGGTACGCCGCTCGCCAGCATCGCCAGTACAGAGCCGCACGCGAGCATTTTGAACCTGGATTTCATTGTTAATTACCCCCCTGGAAGCCCGGATCGTCCTGCGTCCCTGACATTGGTTTCCCGAAGTTTGTTTGGTAAAAGGCTCCAGAGAGATGTCAATGGCAAAGCCCGCAGCTTCCCACTACCATACCCGCTCCAATATCTTCCGCTGCCCCGGAAATGGCTGGTTTCAGCGTTAATTTGCGGCAGAGATCGGTGTGTTTGGCGCTCGCAGATCATATCGCAATTACGAGTTGTGTTGCGGAATTGCATCATTTTGCGGGATGACCAGCGTTCGGCGCGATCAGCTACGCAGGGTCGCCGCGGATCTTGCTCCCGGCTTTTACCGAAAATGATTCGACATATCGCCGCCTGCAAGCAATTCATGCACCGCAGCCACCCGATCCTGGAGACCCATGTGTCCATTCGCTTGTCCGATCCTTTATCGCTCCCCTGCGGAGCCATTTTGCCCAACCGCATCGCCAAGGCCGCCATGACCGAGGGCCTTGCCGACAACGACGGACGCGCCACGGCGCGCAATGTGCGGCTTTACGAGCAGTGGGGGGCGGGCGGCGCGGGGCTGTTGCTGACCGGCAACATACTGATCGATCACCGCTTCCTCGAGCGGCCGCGCAATGTGATCGTCGAGCGCGGCCGCGATCTTGGTGCGCTGCGCGAGCTTGCTGCAGCGGCGACCGCCCACGGCGCGCAGTGCTGGGTGCAGGTCAATCACCCGGGACGTCAAGCCGGCCTTGGCGCGGAGCAGTTGGTCGGACCCTCGGCGGTTCCATACTCAACCGGCAGCGACAAAATGACCCGCGCGCTTACCTCAAGCGAGATTCACGATATCATCGACCGTTTCGCCTATGTAGCGGAAACCGTGCGAGACTGCGGCTTCACGGGCGTGCAAATCCATGCCGCCCACGGCTACCTCAATTCCCAGTTCCTCTCGCCGCTGACCAATCTGCGTGACGACGAATGGGGCGGCTCGCTGGAAAACCGGGCAAGGATGCTGCTTTCGGCGGTGCGGGCGGTTCGGAAGGCTGTCGGACCGGATTTTCCCATCTCGGTCAAACTCAATTCCGCCGACTTCCAGCAAGGCGGCTTCACCGAGGATGAGTCGCTGACCGTCATCGGCTGGCTTGAACAGGCCGGGATCGACCTGCTTGAGATTTCAGGCGGAAATTATGAATCCATGGAGATGGTCGGTGTCAGCAACCCCGGCTCGCCGCAGCCGGAACGCCGCGCCAGCACGGTTGCGCGCGAGGCCTACTTCGTTGCCTTTGCCCAACGTATCCGGCCGCACATAAGCGTCCCGCTGATGGTGACAGGTGGCTTTCGCTCGCGCACCGGGATGGATGCGGCGCTGGCATCGGGAGCGCTCGATGTCATCGGAATCGGGCGGCCATTCTGCGCCGATCCCGCCGTCGCCGCCGGGCTGCTCAGCGGTACGATTGGCAACGCCCATTCTCCCGATAGCGCCCCTCATATCCCCCGGGACGCCATGCCCGAGGTGGATGACATGACCCACTTCATCGCTCAGGTTCAAAGCGGCGTATGTTACAACTATAACCGCATCCGCGATCTTGCAGATGGCACTTCCACGGCCAGCGAAACTGACTGGCTGTACAACCTGCGCCAGCATGAAGCGGTCGAAGCAACCGGCGCGGCTGCCTACCATGCCCTAAACGGCGGACCCTGACTTGCAATCCGAACTTTTTTCCGGTTAGCCTCCCGTAAAGCAAGGGGGGTGGCTGTATCGCACAAGCAACCACTAGGAGCAGTTTGATGGCCAGCGCAGAACATGATCGGGCAGTTGAACTGTTCAAGGCGACCATTCCCGGCGTCGATGCAACCGTTCCGGAATGGCGCCGGCTGTTCGAAGAAATGTGCGGCTCGTTCGCCCTGCCGGATGGTGCGGTGATCGAACCGGTCGATGCCGATGGCGTGCCCTGCCTCAAAGTCGCAATGCCAGGCGCAGACCCGGCAAAGCTGGTGATCCATTATCACAGCGGCGGCTATATAATGGGTTCGGCACACGCCTACCGGGAATTTGCCTGCCGCCTTTCGGAGGCGACAGGGGCGACAGTGTTGCTGCCGGATTACCGGCTGGCGCCCGAAAATCCATACCCCGCCGCTGCTGAAGATGGACTGACGGTCTATAACTGGGCCGCCCGCAACTGGCAGCCATCCTCGATCATCGTAAGCGGCGATTCAGCGGGCGGCGGACTGTGTCTGGCGACCCTGATGGCGGTGCGCGACGCGGGTGGGCCGAACCCGGCGGGCGGAGTTGCCATCTCGCCACTGCTGGATCTTGCCGGAGAAGGGCAATCCTGTGAAACCAACCGGGATGTCGATCCGCTGATCGACCAGAACATGATCGTCACAATGGGCAAGGTCTACATCGGCGAGATCGATCCGCACGAACACCCGCGAGCTTCGCCCCTGTGGGGTAAGCACCACGGCCTGCCGCCGCTGTTCCTGACCGTCAGCAACAGCGAAGTGCTGCGCGACGATGTCGTTCGCCTGGCGGCCAGTGTCGAAGCGGCTGGCGGCAGCGCCGTCACCAGCTATCCCGAAGGCATGATCCATATCTGGACGATATTCCCGTTCCTGCCCGAAGCCAGGGCCAGCATGGCCGAGGTTGGCAGTTTTGCCCGGCAGCGGCTGGCGGGAGGCTGATGATCCGGCAGGTTTCTCTGACGTCTCGCATTGTCGGCGGCTTGCTCCTGCTGATCGGCACGGGGATAGCGCTGGGCGGAGTGCGGCTGCTGACGCTCGGCGGATCGCCCTATTACCTCGTTGGCGGGCTGGCGACGGCAGTCGCGGGCTGCTTCACCTGGCGCGCTCGCGCAACGGGCGGGGCGATTTACGCGGGGTTCCTGCTGGTGACCTTGTTGTGGTCGATGTGGGAAGTCGGTTTCAATGGCTGGCAACTGATGCCGCGCATGATCGGGCCGGCGGTCTTCGGTCTCGCTTTCCTCCTGCCGGGAATTCGCCATGCCATAGGCCGGATGGCACTGGCTCCGGCGCTGGTCGGCCTGTCGATGATTGCGTTGACGCTTGCTGCGAGCCTTGGCTCCGGGCCGGACGATGTTGCCGCCGTGACGCTGCCGGTCCAGCCCGTCGGCACTCCCGGCAAGGATGGCGAATGGGCCGCATTCGGCCGCGACGCGGCAGGAGCCCGCTTTTCGCCGCTCGCGCAGATCACTCCGGCAAACGTCGCCGAACTTCAGCCCGCCTGGACGTTCCATACCGGCGTGGTCCAGACGGGGACGAAAAGCCCGCTCGAAGCGACCCCGATCATGGTCGGCGGGCTGCTGACGCTGTGCTCCCAGACCAATGTTGTCATCGCGCTCGATCCCGAAACCGGCAAGCAAGTGTGGCGGTTCGATCCCAAGGTTGATCCTACAGGGGCTTCGGTCGTAGCCACCTGCCGCGGCGTAGCGCATCACAGCGCGCCGGGTGCGGCGGATTGCCCGGAACGGATCATCACCGCGACCTTCGACTCACGGCTGATCGCGCTTGATGCCCGCACCGGCCTGCCCTGCACTGGCTTCGGCCAGAACGGCACCGTCGACCTCAAGCAGGGAATGGGCGAAGTCCTTCCGGGCTTTTCCTACGTCAGCTCGGCTCCTCAGATCGTGCGCGGCAAGATCGTGCTCGGGGGCTGGGTTGCCGATAACCAGAGCACGGACGAGCCATCGGGCGTGATCCGGGGCTTCGATGCGGTGACCGGAGCTTTCGCCTGGGCCTGGGACGCCGGCAACCCGGCCAATGCCAAGGGTCCCCCACCAGGACAGTGGTACACCCGCTCGACTCCCAACAGCTGGGCGCCGATGAGCGCGGACGAGGCGCTGGGGCTGGTCTATGTGCCCACCGGCGGTTCCGCCCCCGATCACTTCGGCGCGCACCGCTCAGCGGCGAGCCTGAAGTACGGGAGTTCGGTCGTCGCACTCGATGCCGCGACCGGAGCCGTCAAGTGGTCGTTCCAGACCGCCCATAACGACTTGTGGGACTATGACGTTCCAGCCCAGCCGACGCTGTTCGAGGCCAGCATTGACGGCAAGACCGTTCCGGCGCTGGCCCAGGCGACCAAACGCGGCGAGCTGTTCCTGCTCGACCGGCGGACGGGCGTCCCGCTCGCCCGCGTTGAGGAACTGCCGGTGCCTCAGCGCGGCCGTGTGCCGGAAGAAAGGCTTTCGCCCACCCAGCCATTTTCGACCGGGATGCCCAGTTTCGGTGGCGAACGGCTGACCGAAAGACTGATGTGGGGCCTCACCCCGCTTGATCAGTTGTGGTGCCGCATCCGCTTTCGCCAATTACGCTACGATGGACCTCTGACGCCTCCGGGGCTCGATGAATCGCTGATCTATCCCAGCATCGGCGGCGGTCAGAACTATGGCGGCGTAGCGATCGATCCCGAACGCGGGGTCATGATCGTAAATTCGCTCTACTATGGCACGATCGCGCAGATGGTGCCTCGTGCCGAGACGGACCGGCTACATGCCGGCGCAAAGGGGATGCACGACTGGAGCCTGCCCTTGCCGATGGCGGGCACGCCCTATGGCATCCGCATGTCCGGACTGCTCTCGCCGCTCAATGTGCCGTGCCAGGCGCCGCCGTTCGGCACGCTCCACGCGGTCGACCTCAAGACCCGCAAGCTGCTATGGTCGCGCCCCTTCGGCACGACGCAGGACAGCGGCCCGCTTGGCATTTCGCTGGGCCTGCCGCTGCCGATGGGGATGCAAAACTTCGGCGGTGCAATGACCACACGCAGCGGCCTCACCTTCATCGGCAGCGTCAAGGAGCGCGCGCTGCGGGCGTTCGATACCGCCAGCGGCAAGGAATTGTGGAAGGCGCGCCTGCCTGCCAGTGCCAACGCCAATCCGATGACCTACACCAGCCCGACCAGCGGCCGGCAGTTCGTGGTTGTCGCGGCAGGAGGACACGTCAATATGCAATCGATGCCGCTGAGCGACAGCTTTGTCGCCTTTGCCCTGCCCGCAACCGGCCCCGGGACCAGGCAATGAACTTGCTCCGCGATCCTCTCGCCGCCAGCGAGTTGTTCATTGCACAGGCGGACAGCGAGGACGAGCGGCTGTGGGTGAAGGTCAGCTCGATCGCTGCGTTCCGGCCAATGTTCCTGTCCGTCACGCAAGGCTACTGGATATCGCTCACCCGCGTGCGCGGGCATGGGGTGGTCTCGCGCCATCGCCATCCGGGACTGGTCCACGGAATGACCCTGAAGGGCAGTTGGCGCTATCTTGAGCATGACTGGGTGGCGCAACCCGGAAGCTATATCTTCGAGCCGCCGGGCGACGTTCACACGCTCGTGGTGGATGAAGGTTCGGGCGAGATGGTAACCATGTTCCAGATCCACGGCGCGATGGTCTATCTCGACGAAGCTGACAACGTCATCAGCGTCGACGATGTGTTCACCCGCATCGAACAATGCCGGGCGCATTTCGCGGCGGTTGGGCTGGGAGCCAACTATGTCGATCAATTTGTCCGTTAAGTTCCTGGGCCTTGGATTGTCGGCGGCACTGCTGGCTTTTGTTGCCACGGTCGCGACCGGTGAGGACGCGCCATCTCCTGGACGCGCCGCCTACCTGGCCAATTGTGCCGGTTGCCATGGTGAGAACCTTGCCGGCCAGTTCGGCACGCCGTTGACCGGCCCAGGTTTTGTCGGGAAATGGGGAGGAAAGCCTGCGGAGCTGCGGGCCTATATCGCAAAAATGATGCCCCCGTCGAATCCGAACGGCCTTCCAGCGCAGACCTATGACGACATCACCAGCTATCTGCTGTCTGCCAACGGTGTCGCTACGGGGCCAACGCAGGCAGCACCGGTTCGCACAGTCAGCGAAGTACCTGGTCCGATGCCGCAGGTGCTGGATTCAGTCGATAACCGCGATGCAGGGTATCGTGCCGCCATTCAGCGCCGTGCCGACCGGCTAGCCGCGCTGACCCCCGTCAGCGATGCCATGCTGCGCAATCCGCCTTCAGGCGACTGGCTGGCCTTTCGCCGCACCGACGATGCCCACGGCTTCAGCCCGCTGACCGCGATGAACCGGGGCAATGCCCGCCGGCTGACGCTGGCTTGGGCGCAGGCGCTGGATCCGGGGACGAACGGCATCACCCCGCTGGTTCATGACGGCGTGATCTTCGTCAACAGCAACGGCACTGTTACCGCAACCGACGCCGCCACTGGCGATCAGCTGTGGTCCCATGAACGCCGGACAGAAACCGTGATGGTCGGGCCGCCGGTAAGCCAGCCTGCGGGCATGGCGCTGGCGGGCGAAACCTTATTCGTGCCGACCAACGATCACCACATGCTCGCGCTGGACATGCGCAGCGGCAAGCTGCTGTGGGATCACGATGTCACCGGCTTCCACAAGACGCTCAAGATGTCCGCAGCGCCGCTTATCGTCGGCGGCAGGGTCATCCAGGGTATGTCGGGCTGCGCCGGCGGCGGCGAGCCTGGCGGCTGCTTCATTGTCGCGCTGGATGCGGCGACGGGACGGGAACTTTGGCGGCTCAAGACGCTGCAACAGCCCGGCACCAAAGGCGACAGCTGGAACAACGCCCCGCTGGAGAAGCGGTTCGGCGGATCGGTGTGGGCCACCGGCAGCTATGATCCTCAAACCGGCCTCGTTTATTTCGGTGCGGGACAAACCTATCACACCACGCCGTTGCTCGCCCCGCCGCCGAAATCAAAGGCGGCAGCAGCGGGTCTCTATACCGACAGCACGCTAGCCATCGACCCGGCGACGGGCCGGCTGGTCTGGCACTACCAGCACTTGCAGCGTGACATCTGGGATCTCGATTTCGCCTTCGAGCGGACGCTTGCGACGATCCGCATCGGCGGGCGGGACCGGCGCGTGGTGATGACCATGGGCAAGATGGCGCTGATGGACATCCTTGACGCCAGGACCGGGCAATACCTTGGCTCGCGCGATCTCGGCCAGCAGGACGTCATCACCGCGATCGATCCGCGAACCGGCGCGAAGACGATCAACCCCGCCTACGAACCCGTCGCGGGAAAGGCGATCAACATCTGCCCGCATGCAATCGGCGCGCGTAATCGTCCTGCGACGTCCTTCGATGCCGAATCGGGCCTGCTCTATGTCACGCTGTTCAAGGGCTGCATGTCGCATGTCTGGACGCCGGGCCCGGAATTCGACGTCAACTGGGGGATGCAGCTGCCGAAAAACCCGGACGGCAATTTCGGCGAAGTCGTTGCGCTGGATGTGGCGAGCGGCAAGGCCCGCTGGGTGAAAGGTCACCGCGCATCGGAAGTCAGCGCGGCATTGGCCACGGCGGGCGGCCTGTTGTTTGAAGGTGGGCGCGATTTTGCCTTCCGGGCCTCTGACAGCGCCACTGGCGAGGTTCTCTGGCAAACCCGGCTGAGCAACTCGCCAAGCTCCGCACCGGTGACCTTTATGGCGGGCGGCGAACAATATGTCGCGGTGACCACCGGTGGCGGCAATCCCCACGAAGCGACGGTCAGCCTGCTGACCCCGGAGATCGAGCCGGTGCGCGGCGGCACAATGCTGTGGGTGTTCAAGCTCGGCAAGTAGGGAGCGGCGCCAGCCTATGACCATTTCCCCCGAACAGCTTTATTCCTATATCCTGCCCGGTCAGGTCAACGATCCGCGACCAGGGCTTGCGCAGGCGCGCAAGGCCGAAAGCCTTGGGTTGGGCGGAATTTTCCTGTCGGAGCGCTGGGAGACCAAGGAACTCGGCGCGACCATGGGGGCGATCACCCAGGTGACGGACCGGGTGCAACTCGTCGCCGGCCTTACCCATTTCGGCACGCGGCATCCGGTGGTGCAGGCGGGAATGGCGCAAACCCTCCAGCAGCTGAGCGGCAACCGCTTTGTCCTGGGCTATGGGCGCGGTGTCGAACGGCATCTTCGCAAGATGGGCATACACACCCCGAACCTGCAGGGGCTAGCCGATCACGCGATGATCCTGCGCAAGCTATGGGCGGGCGAAACCGTGGTCTATAACGGACCAGCCGGCCATTTCGGCGAGCTCAGGTTGCCGCAAGGTTACGCCGCGCCGCCGCCGCTGATTTTCGGCACGATCGGGCCCAGGACGCTTGCCATGGCGGGCGCGCATTTCGATGGCGTCGTGCTGCATCCGTTCCTCACGGTGGAAGGCGTCACCCGGTCGATCAAGCTCGTGCGCGATGCTGCGGACAAAGCCGGGCGCGATCCGGCAGCCGTGAAGATCTACGCGACGATTGTCACTGTGCCAGACACGCTGGATGAAGACACAAGGATCGACCTGCTCGAAGCCCGGGCCGTCTCCTATTTCATGCACCGCGAGCTTGGCGCGCCGATCATCGGCACCAATGGCTGGAGCGAAGCGCCAATGAACCTGCTCGCTGAAAAGGGCTTGGCCGCGCTGGAGTATGGCACCGGCAATGCCCAGGACAAGCGGCAGGCGATGGCGCGGGCCGCATCGCTGCTGCCGCGCGAATGGCTGGAAACCGGAGCCGCCACCGGCAGCATCGCCCAGTGCGTCGCCAGGCTAGAGGCCTATGCCGAGGCCGGCGTCGATTATCTCCTGCTCCACGGCACGACACCGGACATGCAGGACGAGATCGTCACCGGAGTCCGGCAAGCAGGCTGACTGGACGCTACTGGCCAAAGCGGCTAGCGATGGTCGAGAGGGAGGAGGCAATGACGAGCGATCTTCCGGCAGATATCGACGATGTCATCTGCGACCCCGCGACTTACGCGGATGAGAATCTCTTCCACGCCAGCTTCGCCCAGCTGCGCGCCCACGATCCCGTCCACTGGTGTGAACCCCGCGATTTTCGCCCGTTCTGGGCGGTGACTCGCCACGCCGATCTGACGGCAGTCGAACTTAACACAAAGAATTTCCGCAACGAGCCGCGCCAGTTCCTTGTCACCAAAGCGGACGAGGAAATGATGCGGGCGCAGACCGGCAGCAGCACCTTTGCCCGCAATCTCGTCGCCATGGATGCGCCCGAGCACACGGCCTTCCGCGCCCTCACCGCCGACTGGTTCACCGCAAAGCGCGTGCAGGAGCTGGCTGGGAAAGTGGACCAACTGGCGAAGGAGACCGTCGGCCGCATGGTCGCCATGGACGGCAGTTGCGATTTCGTGAAGGACATCGCCGCCTGGTTTCCGCTCCGGATCATCATGCTGGTGCTGGGCGTAGCGCCCGAGGATGAGCGGCTGATGCTGGAGCTTTCGCGCAAAGTCTTTGGCAATACCGATCCCGATGCCGGCGGCGGTGACGGCATGGCATCGATGATGGAAGCTTTCGGGGCGTTCAACCGGTTTTTCGCCAAAATCACTGAAGATCGCCGCATCAACCCGCGCAACGATGTCGCCACGATCCTCGCCACTGCCCGGATTGACGGGCAGCCGATCGGCGAGGCGGAGCGCAATGCCTATTACCTGATCATCGCCGCAGCCGGTCATGACACCACCAGTTCGGCGATTTCCGGCGGGCTGCTGGCACTGCTCCAAAATCCCGCCGAGATGGCGAAACTGCGCGCCGATCCCTCGCTGATGCCGCGCGCGGTTGACGAGATGATTCGCTGGACCTCGCCGGTGAAGCACTTCTTTCGCACCGCAGTCAGTGAATGCGAGGTCGGCGGCAAATCAGTGCGCGCCGGGGACAGCATGATGATGGCATACTGGTCCGCCAATCGCGACGAGGACGCCTTTGACGACCCGTTCGCGTTCCGGGTCGACCGCTCGCCAAACCGCCACCTCGCCTTCGGTTACGGCGCGCATATCTGCCTGGGCAAGTTCCTCGCCAGGCTGGAGATGCAGGCGCTGTTCACCGAGCTGCTGGCGCGGGTGCGAGACATTGAGCTGGCAGGCGAACCGGCCTGGGTGAAGGCGAGTTTCGTCTCGGGCCTCAAGACCCTGCCGATCCGCTTCCGCGTCTGATCCGCGATGCACCCGAGTGTCATCGCCCTAAATTCGCCCGAAAAGCCGGCCATCATCATGGCGGGCAGCGGCGATACGGTCAGCTATGCCCAGCTCGATGCGCGTTCGAGCCAGGGCGCGCAGCTGTTTCGCCGGCTTGGCTTGGAGCGGGGCGATATCATCGCGCTGCTGCTTGATAATGGCAGCGAATTCTTCGAGATCGTCTGGGCGGCGCAGCGCGCGGGCCTCTATTATGTCTGCATTTCGACGCGGTTGATCGCTGACGAAGTGGGCTTCATCCTTGGCGACAGCGAAGCAAAAATTCTGATCGCCGGTAGCGAACTTGCCGCCGATATTGCCAGGCAGGCCATTGGCCTTGGCGTAACCCTGTTCACGCTGGGCCCATCAGGACATGTCGCCGCGCGCGATTTCCTCGCCGAGCGCGCAGCGATGCCCGCTTCACCGATCCCGGACGAAAGCCCCGGCAACGACATGCTTTACTCCTCGGGCACCACAGGACGCCCCAAGGGAATCAAACCGCCGCTGCTTGAAGGCGCACTGGCCCAGACCAATGGCCTTACCGAAATGGGCCGGAAGCTCTACGGGATGGACGCGAATACCGTTTTCCTCTCCCCCGCCCCGCTCTATCACGCCGCGCCGCTGCGCTGGTGCATGAGCGTGCAGAAATTGGGCGGCACTGTGATCATCATGGAGAAGTTCGACGCGGAGCAGGCGCTGGCGCTGATCGAGAAGCACCGCGTCACCCATGCGCAATGGGTGCCCACCCACTTCGTGCGGATGCTCAAGCTCGCTGAAAGCGTGCGAAGCCGCTACGATGTCAGCTCGCTGCGCACCACCTTCCACGCCGCCGCGCCCTGCCCGGTTGAGGTCAAGCAGGCGATGATGGCTTGGTGGGGGCCGATCATCCATGAATTCTATAGCGGCACCGAAGCCAACGGCCTCACCTCGATCGGCCCGCTTGAATGGCTGGAACGGCCGGGGTCGGTCGGACGGGCGGTATGGGGCATCCCGAAAATCTGCGATCAGGACGACAATGCCTTGCCGCCGCGCCAGATCGGCGCGATCTATTTCGCCGATGGTGCCCCGTTCCACTATCACAACGACCCCGAGAAGACAGCCGCCAGCCGCAACCGGCATGGCTGGACGACGCTGGGCGATGTCGGCTGGCTGGACGAGGACGGCTATCTCTACCTGACCGACCGCAAGAGCTTCATGATCATTTCCGGCGGGGTAAACATTTACCCGCAGGAGGTGGAAGATCAGCTGGTGCTTCACCCGAAGGTTGCCGATGTCGCGGTGATCGGCGCGCCCGATCCCGCGATGGGCGAGCAGGTCGTGGCCGTGGTCCAGCCCGGTTGCTGGAGCGATGCCGGCCCGCAGCTGGAGGCCGAACTGCTCGCGTGGCTGCGCCCCCGGCTTGGCCGGCACAAGATTCCGCGTAAGATCGATTTTGCCGAAACCCTACCCCGCACGCCGACCGGCAAACTGCTCAAGCGCGAAGTACGCGAGCCCTATTGGACCAGGTCACCAACATGAAAAGGAAGCCCGATCATGCCCGATGAAGCTACCGCCCGATCACAGGGCCGATGCATGTGCGGCAGCGTGCGGTTCAGCTTTGCCGGCGCGCCCTTGCTCACCGCCGTGTGCCATTGCCGGCAATGCCAGCGCCAGTCTGGCAGCGCATTCTCCATCGTCGCGGCAGTGCCGAAGCAGGATTTTGAGCTGAGCGGCGAGACAAAAGTCTTCATGGATGTCGGTGACAGCGGGCGCCCCGTCGCCCGCCATTTCTGCCCGGAATGCGGCTCGCCGATCATGTCCCTCATCGAGCCGATGCCTGATATGGTGCTGATCAAGGCGGGAACGATCGACACCATCGCCGAGCTGACCCCAACCATCGAACTGTTCTGCGAAAACGCCCTGCCCGCCTTCCCGGTAATGACGGGGACCGAGCGACACGACGGCTCCAACTTCTGAGGCGGGTGTCACCGCGGCACTCTGTCGGTCACCGCCTCAGGGCATTGCCCGCTGTAGCTCAGCGAGGTCAAAATAGTCGCGCCAGGCAACAATTTTGCCATCGGTCGCGATTTCGAACACCCCGGCTGCGCGAACCGCGGTCCACTCCCGTCCGGCAAAGCGAAACCGGTCGATACGCTCGGTGAACACTGTCCGCCCCTTCGCGGCAACAGCCAATACCTCCCAGTCGATTTGCTCCGCGCTCAGGAAGGGATCAAGCAAATCCATTGCCGCAGCCTTCCCTACCGCAGGATCGAGCGGGATACCCGCGCAGATCACGTCGTCGTCCAGCAGGTCGGCAACAGCGCCGCGATCCCGGCGATTGAATGCGGCCATTAGCTGTTCGACAACTTTGATCGCCAAGTCTTCGGCGCTGGTCGCCATCAAACCTGACCGTCCCAGCGGGTGACATCCGAAGCGGATGTGTCGCCCAGCGGATTGGGGTGAAAATTGCAATCAGCCAAGATCGAGTTACCCTAAGCCATTGAAAAACTGGCGCGCCCGGAACGATTCGAACGTCCGACCCTCAGATTCGTAGTCTGATGCTCTATCCAGCTGAGCTACGGGCGCGGGAAGCGGGGACATAGGTGGGGGGGGCACGCTTGGCAAGCTGCTAAATCGCTTGCAGCAGTGCCCTGGCCAGTGGAACATCGAGCGGCGGCATGGCAAGGGTTTCCAGATCTTCGGGCGGGAACCATGCGATTGCCTCGCCGTCCAGGCACTGCGGTTCGCCCTGCCATTTGCGGCACGTGTAAAGCAGCACGACAAAAGGCTCTCGCGGCGCCGGCGGCAAGGCAGGATCGCTGGCAAAGCACAGCGGCACGCAGTCGGCCGGGTCAATCACGATCCCCAACTCTTCGCGAATCTCTCTGACCAGCGCGGATTCCGGCGATTCTGCGGCTTTCACCTTGCCGCCGGGAAATTCCCACAGCCCGCCGTGCATCGCCCCCGCGCGTCGGCGCTGGAGCAGAATCCGTCCATCCGCCGCCACCAGGGCCGCCGCGACGACCGGAATGACTGTCGAGAATTCTGTCAACACATTCCCCCAAATTAACGAAGTATTAGAAATTGGCTGCGACAAGTATGGGACGTTGGCAAAAGATGCAGGATAGACATGGCGATAAAATCCATCTTGACCCGCCTGTTAGGCAACATTTCCGGCACAACGTCCATAGAATATGGTCTTATTGCAACACTAATCGGTATGGCGATTTTTGGAGGTGCGGGAGCTCTGCGCAATACCGGTGATATGATGTACGCTCATATTGTCGCTGAGATAAGTAGCGCAGTAGCAGGGTGAGCGGGTAATTTTAAACATTTGTCAATACATTCACTTTACAACCACCATTGTCCGCGAAGCACCAGCCGATCGGACCGGGTACTGAAGACTGAAACCAGGAGACTGATCATGAAGTTCATTAACAATCTGTTTCGCGACGAATCTGGCGCCACTGCCATTGAATACGGCCTGATCGCCGCCCTGATTGCGGTTGCCGCGATCACCGCTTTCACCGCTGTGGGCACCAGCCTTAACGGCACCTTCACAGGTGTTTCGACGAAACTGAATTCCGCTATCGCCGGATAATCTGGTGCATTAGCAACACAATCGGGGCGGCGGGGAAGCTCGCTGCCCCTTTTGTGGTTCACGGAAAACTGAAACCAGGGGACCGATCATGAGATTAATCACCAAGCTGCTTCGCGACGAAGCCGGCGCCACTGCCATTGAATACGGCCTGATTGCCGCCCTGATTGCGGTAGCCGCGATCACTGCGTTCACCGCCGTAGGCACCAGCCTCGACACCACCTTCACGGGCGTTTCGACCAAATTGAACTCCGCTATCGCGGGCTAATTCGCCTGATTAGCGACACGCTTGGGGCGGCGGGGAAACTCGCCGCCCCTTTGGTTTGTTTCTCTCACGCGTGCTGGCGCCCCCTGGCTCAATAAGTGACCAGCTTTACCCGCTGGCCGGACGCGATCCGGCTCCCCGAACTCAGCCCGTTAAGCACCAGGAAGCGTTCCATCGCCGAATCGCTATAGGCCATGCGCGCGGCGAGCGATTGTAGCGTGTCGCCAGCCTTTGCCGTCACAACCTGCAACTTGCGCGGCCTGACCGCGGCCGCCTCACTGTCGGTGACCCGGCGCAGCGAATCGAACATCGGCTGGAACTGACTGGACTTGCCAGCAGTCGATATCGTCAGGAAATGATAAGCCTTGGTCTTGGAGAATTCATAAGCAAAGACAACGACGTCCACCTCGCTGCCGCCGCTTTGCACCCGGGCGATGCCATAGGCTGCCGGGATGCCATTCACAGTCGTGCGCTCGATGGATGCTGGCGCGATTTTCGCCTGCCCCTGATTCGTAAGCCCGGCAAATACGCTGGCAATATAGGCCGGCATGTCACCGCTATAGTCTGCGGTTGAAAACTCGCCCTTGCCCGCCTGGCCGCTGATCGAAACGGCGCGTGTACCGTTAATCAGGAAAAAACCGCTGGGCGCGGTAAAGCCCAGCCTGAAGTCGGGATGGATGAATCTGGGTCCATCGACAACACCCTGACGGGGATCGTCGCCGTACATCATGCCGTCGATGCTGCGAAGAAAGCCGTCCCGATTGGTATTGCCGGAAGCATTGGCCCCGGCGCGGGCGAAGGCCGCGCGCACACGAGAGGCAGGATCGGGGTGAGTCGAAGCCCAGGAGGGCGTATTGCCGGTAGTGCCCATCAACCGTGCGTCGAGCGCATTCTGGTTGGCGAGGCTCTGCAAAACAGTCGCCATGGCGCGGGGATCGTAGCCCGCGCGGCCAAGATATTGAACCCCCAGATTGTCTGCTTCGGTTTCCTGCCCGCGCGAATAGCTAAGCGTAAGCATCTGCGATCCTTGAGAGAAAATTTTCTGCCCGATTTGCCCGGCAGTACCATTGCCGAGCAGCACGCCCGACAGGATCGAGCCCACTGCACCCAGAATCGTATTGCGCATCGTCGCGCTTTGCCGCTTGGCCGAATGACGGGCGGCGACATGTCCGACTTCGTGCCCGAGTACGCCCGCGAGCTCCGCCTCATTGTTCATCAGACCGACCAGCTGGCGGGTGACGTAGACAAAGCCGCCCGGGATGGCGAAGGCGTTGTTGACCGGGGAATTGAGCAAAGTGACAGTGAAATCGCCGCGGGCATTTGACAGGCCGGATTGCACCGCGATGGTCTTGCCAACGCCCGCGACGTAACTGGCCTGCGCCCCGGTCATCGCACCGCCGAATTCGGCAACCAGCTGGGGATGGGCCTTGGCGCCCTCCTGTTTGTCCTGGGCGCTGATCGATTGGGGTGCGGCGGCGGCTCTGACAGCCTGGGCAGAGACCCCGGAATGGCCCGGGAGCGTCAGCGCCAGAGCGGCAACGCTGCTGGCAGAGAACACGCGAAACCGGCGGAATCGACAGGTTTTCATAGCATTAAATCCTTTATCTGTGGTCACTCTCGCGCTGTGCACCCTTTACCATGAACCAAAGCCAACGGATGGCGTGCATTGACCAGGGCGACAAGCCGGGCACTGTCGACATGCGTGTAAATCTGCGTAGTGGCAATGTCGGCATGGCCAAGCAGCGTCTGCAACACCCGCAAATCGGCGCCGCCTTCGAGCAAATGCGTGGCGAAAGCGTGGCGCAGCACATGCGGGCTGACTTTCTCCGGGGCAATATCCGCGCGCGCGGCGAGTTCGCGCAGCAACTGGAACAAGCGAATGCGGGTGAGATGCCCGAGCGCCCCGCGCGATGGAAACAGATGCCGGGTGCCCTCCGGCCGCAAAGCCAGCCAGCGCGACAGTGCTAGGCGCGCGCGCGTGCTGACCGGCACCATGCGCTGCTGCCCGCCCTTGCCCGTGACGGTAAGGAGCGGCGCGTCACGCGGCACGGCTTCGCGCGGGAGCGAGACCAGCTCGCTCGCCCGTAATCCCGAGCCATAAAGCAGTTCGAGCAGCGCCAGCATGCGCACCCGGTCCGGCCGGCCCGCGGCCGCTTCGGCCTCGGCCAGGGCGAACAGCGCGCCGATTTCGGCATGGTTGAGCAGCCGCGGCAAGGGCCGGCGTGGCCGCGGGCGCGGAAGGGCGGATGACGGATCGTCGCCGCGCAGTCGTTCGTCCAGCAGAAACCCGTAGAACTGGCGCAGAGCCGAGCATTTTCGCGCCAGACTGGAAGGAGCGAGATCGGCCCATGTCTTGCCCAGCGAGGACAGCGCGGCCCGGTCCGCCGCAGCCAGGGCGCCAATCGCGCCCTCGGCCCCATCAAGGTCGCGGCGGTAGGCCGAGAGTGTGTTGACAGCGGCGCCCCGCTCGGCAGCGAGCATGGCAAGAAAAGAATCAATCTCGCCCGAAATCGGCCTAGCCCCGCGCCACCGCCTCGGCGGCAATCATCCGGGCTTCCGCGTTCAGCCCGACCCGCCGCAGCGACGCGACGATGTGGTAAAGGTGAAGCGGCGTCATCTTGTCCCAGCTGTCGCCCTGCATGCCGACCCCGGCGAGCAGCGCCACCAGACCGCGGTTATTAACCTGCGCCGACTGGTCTATAAGCCGGCTCCACCGCGATTGCCGGTTAAGTTCGATGCCCAGCGTGGCGGCAAAATCCGCGGCGGTTTGGGGCGTCACCCGGTCCAGTCCGGCCAGCCCGGCGAGCAGGAACGCCGTTTTGCGCGTTTGCTCGCTGGTGTCGCCCGCCCGGTATTTTTCCAGCGCTGCGGTTCCAATGGACCCGGAAATGCCCGGCGCGGAGAGTGCAAGCAAACCCCACTCGCGCGAACCGGCCTTGGCCAGGCTGGACCAGCGCAAGGCATTCCCATCAAGGCCGGCGGTGAGCATCGAGGCAATGACGTCGGCCGCATCGTTGGCGAGCTCTGCTTCGGGCTGAAGGCGCGCCGCCGCATAGGCAGTAAGAACTTGAAGCGCATAACGTTTCCGGGGGTCAGCCGCGCCGTCCCACAATTGCCGCATGGCCGCCAGCCGGCCGCTGGAATCGCTGGCAACATAAGCATCGCGCAAAAGCGAGCCGCGCGCGGACCATTTGTCTTCGACATTATCCTGATCGGCGTAAATCTGACTGTATAGGTCGACCATCGCCGCGCTCGACAGTATGCCCGCACCCGCCGCGTGGTCAGCCGCAGCAGCCCGCGCCTCTAGCCCAAGCATCGGTGCGGTTGCCGTCATGTAATCGTAGCGCAGGCCGGCTTTCGCCATAAGCGAAGCCGGCGGTTGCAGGCCGACGCCGATGGTCAGCGCATAGCGCCACGGTGTCATGTCCTGGACATTGTCCCATTCGATCTTCACCGCCCGCCGCGCCTTGCCCGCCGCACCAGCGTATTTCTGGGCCAAGAGCATGTCGATGCGGGGCATCACCCCATAGTAACGCTGGCGATCGAGCTGCGCCATGGCGACATTGCCGTCACCCCGGAACGCAGTGCAGATCGAGCTGACGACCTGCCACTGCGGGTCCTTGCGCGCGCCGCCCTGTAACGTCACGGCTGGGCAGATGCCGGTGAAATCGGCGGTGAAGATGTAGGCATCGAACGCGGCCTGGGTGAGAGCGGGCGTGTAATTGCCGGTATCGACATCCTGCACCAGCGCCCTGGCCGCCACCCCCTCGCCCATCCGCAGCAATAATGCGGCCCGCAGGGCGGCGAAATCGGCGGGGTTCATCGTGGCGGGCGTATCGAGCCGGGACGCCAGCGCGCGTCGGACCAGTATATGGCCCCAGCGCGACACCATCGCCCCCTTGTTCCCGGCAATGGCGGCGCGCACCAGTCCGGCGTCCTGTCCGGCCAGCGAGCCCTCAGGAAGCCCCCCCTCCCCCTCGGCGAGAATCCCGACTTGCTGCATGGACCGGCGTGCAGCCAGGGGAATATCGAATTTGGGCTTGAGCCCCAGCAGAGCGTCGATTTCGTCCGGCGACATTTTCTCGAGCACGGCGACCGGTGGCAGCTTGATCGCGGGAGCGATAGCGCCGGCACCGGGGGCCAGCGCAGGTGCGCCAGCGCCGGGCAACTGCTGCATTACTGGCGCAGCAGCGGAGCTGGTCGCGTCGCGAATACCGGCGGACGGGGCGGGGCCAGGCCCGGGGGCCGGATTGCGGTTCGGGGCGGCCTTGGGCGCCGGGCGGTCGAAGCCAGGTGGCAGCAAGGACTCGGGATCGTCTTGCGCCAGAACCCAAGCCGACGTCAGCGCCAGCCCGGTGCCCAGAGCCATGATCCCCGTGCGCAGGGCAATCCGCCTCATCGGGGTAGCGCCGGCACAGCTATCGGCTCGGATATGATCCGCACCGGCTCGCGCCCACCGTCGATCCAGGCGTAGGCGAGGACCGCCAGGATTACCGCGATCATTACCCAAACCAGCCAGCTCCTGCGCATTCCAAGCGTCACCCGCGACCTTCCCGATGCTTGCGCAGCCGCTTAACGCATCTATAGGCAGCCCTGCAATGGACAACCACGACGAACCGCTTTTACCGTGCGACATCGAAGCGCTGGCGCGGCGCATCGACCGGCCGTTAGCGCTGGTCGGGATGATGGGCGTGGGCAAGACCAGCGTCGGCAAACGCCTCGCGGCGGCGCTGCAATGCCCCTTCGCAGATGCCGACGAAGAAATCGAAAAGGCGGCGCAGATGACTATCCCCGAAATATTCGCAAATTTCGGCGAGGATTCCTTCCGCGACGGCGAACGGCGGGTGATTGCTCGGCTGATAGTCGAGGCGGGCGCAAACCGGGCGGTGATCGCCACTGGCGGGGGCGCTTTCTGCAACCCGGCTACCCGCGCCCTGATCCTGGAAAAAACCATCGCCATTTGGCTTGACAGTGACATCGACACGCTGGTGCAGCGCACCACCCGCAAGGCAAACCGGCCGCTGTTGCAGACCGGCGATCCGCGCGAAATACTTGCCCGGTTGCGGGATGAGCGCCGCCCGGCCTATGCTCAGGCGCCGATCCAGGTGATGAGCAACGACAGTCCGCACGGCAAGACCGTCACCCGGGTGCTGAATGGGATTGCCGAATGGCTGTAGTCCCGGTCGCGATTGCCGGCCGGCCCTATGAGGTGCGGATCGGCGCCGGGCTGCTGGCGGAGCTGGTGCCCAACTGCCGCGGGCGGCTGCGCAAGCGGCGGGTGCCGATCGTCACCGATGCCAATGTCCATGCCGCCTGGGGCGGTGTCGTGGAGGCGGCGCTGACCCAATCGGGGCACAAACCGCGCTGGCGCATCCTGCCAGCCGGCGAAGCTTCCAAAAGCTGGGCGGAACTCGCCGCGACAGTCGACTGGCTGCTGGCCGAGGAAGTTGAGCGCGGCGACCACATATTGGCGCTTGGCGGCGGGGTGATCGGCGATCTCACCGGTTTCGCCGCCGCCATTCTCAAGCGCGGCTGCCAGTTCATCCAGCTGCCGACGACATTGCTGGCGCAGGTCGATTCGAGCGTCGGCGGCAAGACCGCAATCAACACCGGCGCGGGCAAGAACCTCGTCGGCGCTTTCCACCAGCCGGCGCTGGTATTGGCCGATCTCGCGGTGCTCGACACGCTGCCGGCCCGCGAACTGCGCGCGGGCTATGCCGAGGTGGTGAAATACGGATTGATCGGCGATGCCGATTTCTTCGCCTGGTGCGACCTGCACGGCACGGACATGCTCGCAGGCGACGCCGGGCATCGCGAATACGCCGTCGCCCACAGCGTCGCGGCCAAGGCGCGGATTGTCGCGGACGACGAGCGCGAAACCACCGGTGCGCGCGCCTTGCTCAATCTCGGCCACACCTTCGGCCATGCGTTAGAGGCTGAGGCGGGCTTTTCCGATCGCCTGCTCCACGGCGAGGCGGTCGCGCTGGGCATGGTGCTCGCGGCCAGATACTCCGCCCGGCTCGGACTGTTGCCCAGAGCTACGGCCGAGCATATCGCCCGCCATATCGCCGCCGCCGGCCTGCCGGACGAAGTTTCATCGCTCGCTTTCACCTGCAACGGCGAGGCGCTCACGCGCCACATGCTTCACGA
>JANMCD010000168.1:0-7313 GCA_031360905.1 Novosphingobium sp. | reverse complement strand
TCGCACGAGCTTGCATGTCGAACCACATCTCCTGTGGCGACATGCCAGCGGGAGGCTGCTTGTACACGTCGAAATCGATGACTCGATCCTGCGGCACATGTTCAGGCCGTGACGCCAAGGCAGGTTCGGATGTCACACCTTCTGGAGAAATGTTGGGCTCCACGGAATTATTCCTTGCAGATGCTTGTTGACAGCGTGGAAGTTAGCCCACTCAAATACCTAATTTGCCGATCGCTCCGGTCGGATGGTACCAGCAGAAATCTGCTCTTCCTCTTGCTTCCCGTCAATTATATTTGACGTTTTATCGTATTTTTTCCGATCAATCCAGCGCAGGCACATATTGATGTCATTTAACCGAATCACTGTCGGATATCTGGCGAGGCCGCCGGACCGTCGTGATGGGTCTAAGATCCTACCGGAAATCGATGGCTCAGATGAGATTCGAGTCCCAGGTCAATCCCGCAAAAATAACACTACAAGCTATCCCTGAGACCGTTCACCTGTGCTCAAAGAGCGCCTGCTCACTTTCGGAACTTTCGGCATCATCGACCAGGCCTGCCGACATGGCCTGCGTGTCAAGATATGCTTCCATCGAGGTGCGCCCTGCTAGCGCGATCGAGAGGGCCTTGCGTGCGCGAATGAAAGGAAGACTATTTCGAGGGATGGCGGCGGCAAGTTCAAGCGCGCGCGGCAGCACTCGATTACGCGGTACGCCACAGTTGAAGAAACCTACCGACTCCAGTTCTCGCGCTGTGAACCTTCTTCCTGTTTACAGAATCTCGCGCACTTTCGCCGCGGGCAAGTTGCGCATCAAAAGGAGACCGGCTCCGCCACAAACGAAACCATAGTCGATTTCAGGACAGGCAATCTTCGCATTTTCAGCGGCGTGCGCATAGCGCACAAACCAGCAAGGATCACGCCGATCCCGATCGCCGCACCGCTGATTATCGCGATGACCGGGTGCCCGTTCGAAAACGGGGATGCCACCCCATTACCGAAGCCTTGCAAGGAAAATGCGCCTACGTTGCGCGAGCACCCCTGGCGTCAGCCGTAATCTTTCCAGTCGATGAGAATCCCCTCGTCGCTGAAGGTCATCACCGAGCACAACCTGATGCGCAGCGTCTCGCCCTTCGCTGCGTAGCCCGCAAAGTCATCCATCGCCGTCCCTCCCCAATATCCCTCGCGAACGACGATATTGCCGCAGACGTGCAAACCCTCCGCCGGTTCGAATTGCCGATCAGGCATAAGGTTGTCCGCAAATGCCCGCATCAACGCAATCAAATCGTCCGCTCGATCGAAAGATGCGCCACGATTGTAATGCACCATCCTAATATCAGGTGCGATGGCAGCTTTCATCGCATCGAAATCCTTGTCGTTGTAAGCTTGAAAAAAGCGTTTAACGCATGCTGCATAGTCGGTCATGGTATCCATCTCCTATTTAGAACGTTTGCGAACTTGGTTGCCATTCAAATCAGATCCGACGTGATGTCGGAAGGCGCACCAGATGCAAGTGAAAATATCAGCGCAGTCGATTATCCAGCCCTGCTCAACCAGATCGGTCGTCAGGGGCGTGCCAAAGCGACGTCATCCAGGCAGCTGTCACGGCCTTCGTTTTAGGATCCGATGCCAGTTATGTTGTTGGGCAAACCATCAATGTCGGTGGCGGTTACAGGATGGATTGAGCAAAGATGCACCATTGAAAGTGGACTCCCTGCCACGACCGATATGGAGACATCAGTCATGCTAAATCGACAATGGCTCCTGGCCCGTCGCCCTCAAGGCTTGTGCGTTCGGGAAGATTTCCTCTACCGTGAGGAAGACTTTCGCCCGCCTGAGCTCAGCGACGGCGAGATTCTCATCAGGAATATGGCGTTCCTTTGCGCGCCAACCATTCGCAACTGGATGGGCGACGCCGGCAACAATTTCATTCCCTCTATTGGATTGGGCGAGCCGGTGCGAGGCCCCTGCGCTTCCCGGGTGATCGCATCGGCAAATCCTGACTTCCCGGCAGGAAGCAGGATTTGCACGATCAGCAACTGGCAGGATCACGATGTGGTCTCACCAGCAGGCGCCGTCATCCGCCGAATCCCAGATGGTTACAGCTTCATCGAAGCGTTGGGGCCATTGGGGATGAATGCCTTGACCGCCTATGTCGGACTGCGCGAGATTGGCCAGCCGAAAGCAGGGGAAATTCTTCTAGTGTCCGGAGCAGCGGGCTCCGTCGGTTCAAACGCCACCCAGATTGGCAAGATCATGGGGTGCCGTGTCATTGGACTGGCCGGCGGGAAAGACAAATGCAGTTGGTTGCTGGATAATGGCTGCGTCGACGATTGCATCGACTACAAACATGAAGACGTCGCGACCCGGATTGCCAGGCTGTGTCCTGACGGGATTGACATTTTCTTCGACAATGTCGGCGGCGAAACGCTGCAAGTCGCAATCGATAATATGGCACGCCAAGGGCGCATCATACTGTGCGGGCAGATTTCCGGATACAACGATGGCGAATCGGAAGCCCGGATCGGCAACCTGATGCGGTTGGTCTATGGTGGCATCCGCATGCAAGGCTTTCTGGCATCGACATATTGCCATCTCTTCCCTCAGGCCATGGCCGATCTTGACCAATGGATCGCACAGGGAAGGATTCTGCACCGGGAAGATGTGCGGATCGGTATGGACCTGTTGCCGATGTCCCTGAATGCTCTTTTTGATGGTTCGAACAACGGCACGCTTATCATCCAGGTAGATGATGCTGCATTGCAGACAAGCTGAGCAGGGCGTCGCCTCGGTTGCGTTTCATCTTTCCACTGCTTGACGTGACCCCCTGATTTCCATCCAAGATTGATTAGAGTCCGGACCTGACGAAGGGACGGAGCGATGAAGCGACGACTACGATTTACCGAAGAGCAGATTATCGGGGTGCTGCGGGAGGCTGAGGCAGGTGCCAAGACGGCTGACCTTGCCCGCAAGCACGGTGTGCCGGAAGCGACGCTTTACAACTGGAAGGCCAGGTATGGCGGGCTGGAGGTGTCCGAGGCGAAGCGGCTTCGGGCGCTGGAGGACGCTTGCGGAAATCCCGCTGGCATTGGCACATGCGGCATCGAACCCGTCAAGCAAAGCGACTGGCTTGCCCTCAGCGCTGGTTTCCTGCCGCGCGGTCAAGACCTTCGTGAGCCGAACTGCTGCGATTATGCGTCTCAATATTGTCGGGCTAATTGGTCTGCCATTCAAGCCAAAAGGGATCGGTACCGGCGGTTATTCCACCTCGATGCCGTATTTCTTGACCAGGTTGCAGGCGGCAATTGGGAATGCGGGTGAACCATTCCTCCAGCAATATTTTGATTTCCTGGCGCGCCAGAAACTGCCCAGGGCAAATATGCGGGCCGGCTCCGAATGTGACCTGTTTTTTGACGGGACGATCCATGTCCACCTCAAACGGGCGGTCATTTATCTTGGGATCGAGCGCGTATAACTCCGTTGGCGCGATGACAATCTCTCCCCTGGTCAGCGTCACACCATCCACCACGACATCATCCACGACTTCCCGCCCCGATGAGACGATGGGAAGCCGACGGAGCAGCTCGCTGGCGACTTTCGGAATTACGGTGAGATCTTTGGCAATCCTGTCCTGGACCTCAGGCAAGCCTGCCAGCGTGAGCATGGCGAAGCTCATGAAGTTCACGACTGTATCCAGGCCGCCAACCATCGCCTGGCCCGCCAGGTTTATCGCTTCATCTTCTGCTATGTCGCGTTCACCAATCTTAGCATCGGCAATGTGCGTGAGCAGGTCGGTTCGGCCAGAGCCTTTGCGTTCCGCCAGGATGGGAGATAGATATTCCTGGAATTGAGCTGTCGCCTCGGCCGGCGTGACCGATCCGTCCGGACGGGTAAACTGATCGGCCAGGTGCTTCAGTTCGGGCAAATTCTCCAACGGCAGATCGACCAGCTTCATGAATACCCTGAGCGGGAGCTGCTCGGCGAATTCGTGGACGAAGTTGCAGCGACCATTCGCGGCGAATGCGTCGATGAGGGCGATCGTTTGTTCGCGTACATCCACTTCAAGCACATTTACTGCCGCACCATGCAGCTTGTCATTGAGGATCTTGCGGAAAGGATGATGACGCGGCGGGTCCAGCGAAAGCGGTATGAATTCGCTATAAGCTTCACCGGAGGTCGATTTGGGCACAAGCACAATCCGGTTGGAAAATCGCCCACTGTCCGAAAGCACCTTGGAGATCAGCTCCGAATCCAGCGCAATCCAATGCCCTTCATTGTGCGGTGTCCACACGATGCCATGCGAGCTCCCTTCACGCATGCGCACCCAAGCACGGTGCAGATCGACCTCCAACTCAAACGGATTGTAGATATCGAAATCGACGACGCGGTCAGATGGAACATTGGAAGGCCGAGCTACCTCTGAAATTAGCGAAACAACGGCCATCCCCTATTGTCGTTTTTAGCAATTTCGTACGCAATTTTTACGACAAATCGTCGTGTTTTGTCAAATGCAACGTTGGCATATATGTGTCTGTCAATCACTGGATGATCCCATCAGCGCAGGGCCCCTTCCAGCCGCTTGCGCCACGCGTGCAGATGGTGCCGCCGCAATTTGTCCAGCTTCACCCTCGCGATGGCATCGGCATAGTGGTGCCGACGGAAAATGCCTTCCGCAATCGAGCCGGGCCGCGCTACCCGCGAACGCCGGAGTTCCAAAAGCGGCTGATTTTCTTAGATTTTCATGTTCGCAGATGTCCGCCAATAGCCGTTTTCACACCCTTCACACGGGTGGGGTCTCAGGTTCAAACCCTGCCGCGCCCACCATTTCGGCCCCGCTCAGAGGCGCGGTTGGCGTGAGTTATCGGCCGAGCAGGCGAGTGTTTGGCCTCTCTTCTAACCATATTGGTGATATTTAGCTTTCCTACACCGTCATACGGGTTGTAGAGGGGCGTCACACAGTCCGGAATCGCAATTGGCCACTGGGCTTCCAACCATAGCCGATTTCGCGTCTCCCCAATCGATTATTGCCCCATCCCCAGCCCCTCCCGCAAGCAAGCGGGACGGGGAGTTGCCCGGAGCTTGCACCTTATGAACGGTATTATCGGCGAGTTCCGCATCGGCGAGGATGTCTCGATGGCGCTGGAGGCGACTGCCGGCGATCCGGCGACGGTCACCGCCATCACCGCCAAGATGAAACCGGCGAAAGTTTCGGGTAATCGCATTGTCCTCGACGATACTGCGCCCGGCATCGACATGGCGGTAATATCGCAGGGCGCCGCCGGCTGGCTGGTCTCGCTCGGCAATATCGTCACCGCTAGCCTGACACCAGGTCTTTACGGCATCGATGCCCGGCTGACCTTTGCCAGTGCGGTTGAGATAACCGATCAGACCGGGTTCATCGCCTTGACCAGGGCCGCTGTGGCATGAGCCTGACGATCCGCTGGCGCACTCCCAATCGCCGCATTACCGCGCGCTGGCGCGGCCCCGCCGGGATGGCGCAGGCGCTGACCCGCAATCCGCAAATGCCGGTAGCCGCAATTATCGGACCGCAGGGCCCCGCGGGAGCGAGCGCGATGCCGGTACGGATCGAGGCTTCGCTCGCCGCGACCTGGATTCTCGCCAACCCGCTTGGCCGCATACCGACAGTGCAGGTCTTTCTCGCCACCGGCGAGCCGGTGCTGACCGACGTGCAGGCCAGCGCCTCACAGATCACTGTCACCTTCCCCTCGCCGCAGCAGGGTTTCGTTCTCGCCTTTTGAGGAGCCATCACCAATGAAAATCATGAACGGCCTCGATCTCCAGTCGCAGAAGATCGTCAATCTCGCTGATCCCTCGGCCAATAGCGACGCTGCCAACAAGCAGTACGTCGATACCGTCGCGCGCGGCCTGCAGTGGAAGGCGCCGGCGCGCGCGGCCTCGACCGCCACTGTCACCCTCGCCTCGCCGGGTGCCACGCTGGACGGCGTCGCACTGGCGGCGAACGACCGCATCCTGCTCAAGAACCAGACGGCAGCCGCGGAAAACGGGCTTTACCTCTGGTCCGCGTCCGGCTCGGCGCTGGTCCGCACGGTGGACGCCGATACCAATGGCGAACTGGCGCCAGGTACCGCGGTCTCCGTTACCGAGGGAACGGCGAATGCCGACAAGGCGTTCATCATCATCTCCGACGCCGCGATCACCATCGGCACCACCACGCAGAGCTGGGGCCAACTGGGCGGCGCCTCCTCCTATACCGCCGGCAACGGCATCAACATCGCCGGCTCAGTAATCAGCGCGGTGGCGGCGGCGAGCGGCGGCGTCTCGGTGGGTGCCGGCGGCATCGCGCTCGACAACTCGATTGCCGTGCGCAAGTTTGCCGCAAATATCGGCAATGGCGCGGCCACCGCAATCGCGGTCACCCACAATCTCGGCACCCAGGATATCACCCTTGCGGTCCGGGAAGTGGCGACCAATGCCACGGTGCTGACCGACGCTACCGCCACCGACGCCAACACCGTGACGCTGACCTTCGCCGTGGCGCCCGCCAGCAATGCCTACCGCGTCACGGTCCACGGCTGATGCAAGTCCTCGTCAGCTTCGACTTTCTGGCCCAGGCCCAGGATCCGGCGACGCCGCCGGCGGGCTACGGCCGGTTCTACGCCAGAAGCTGGGCCGGGCGGACAGTGCCCTACTGGCGGGCGCCATCCGGCGTTTCCTATGCGCTTTCGCCGCATTTCGGGGAAAACAATATTCGCGCCTGGCGGGGCGGCGCGACGACGACGGCGACAAGCTTTGCCGCCACCGTGGGCGCGATGGCCTATACGGGTGCCAGCCCCACCGCGCCAACGATCCCGGTGCTGGCCTCGACCAATCTGTTGACATCGACATTCCGCTCGACGCTCTCGACCGGCGCAACCGCTGGCGGGCTGGCCTATATTCGCGGCAACCAGTCGCCGGTCTGGCGCGGCAATGCCGCCGACCGGGGCGGCTTCATGGTGGTGCACCGCTTCGCCCTGTCCGGCGCGCTGCTGCTCGGGATGCGTGCCTTCGCCGGACTGGTCGATGTCGCGGCCAATCCAACCAATGTCGACCCGACCACGACCACCACGCCCGGAGGCATCGGACTGGCCACTGCGGCGAGCACCGGCAACTGGCGGTTGGTCAACAATGTCACCGGCACCGCCCGGACCGCGCTCGATCTCGGCGCGAGCTTTCCGATCGACAACACCTCGCTGCTGGAATTGGCGCTGTGGTGCGCGCCCAACGATAGCGGCATTTCCTGGCAGGTGACCAACCTCTCGACCGGCGCGAGCGCGAGCGGCAAGATCACCGCCAAC
>JANMCD010000346.1:0-6713 GCA_031360905.1 Novosphingobium sp. | reverse complement strand
CGCCGCCTCAGTACTTGTCGGGTTGGTCCTGCCGATTGCGATGTGGTGGGTGATGATGATCGCCATGATGGCGCCGAGCGCGGCGCCGACGATCCTGTTGTACGCACGTGTGTATCGCCACTCGATGGCCCAAGGTCAGGTCCCCGACAAGCTTGCTCCCAGCGGCGCGTTTGCCGCGGGCTACCTATTCATTTGGCTAGGGTTCTCGATCGTGGCGGCGATGTTGCACTGGACGATGGAATCGAGCGGTATCATTTCGGAGATGGGTTCTCGCAGCCAATGGCTTTCAGCCGGGGTTTTGATTGCCGCCGGCGCTTACCAACTCTCTCCGGCAAAGTCCGCGTGCCTATCACATTGCCGCTCACCGGCCGAGTTCCTCTCGCGTCATTGGCGCCCACACGCACTGGGCGCGCTGCGTCTCGGCGCGATACACGGCAGCTTTTGCGTCGGGTGCTGCTGGATGCTAATGGCGCTGTTGTTCGTGGGCGGCGCCATGAACCTGGTCTGGATCGCCGCGCTTAGCATCCTGGTGCTGGTCGAGAAGCTGCTGCCGCCCGGTCAATGGGTTGGCCGCGGCGCAGGCCTGATCCTGATCGCGTGGGGCGTCGCCACGATCCTGGTATGACGGCGAGCTGAGTCGGATAGCCGGAACCGAGCTTACTGCTCGTCATGGATGTCGCGGCGTTTCGTCTCCAGCGCCCAGAAGACGTGTGTGATTACCCGGTGACCGCCACCCAGCTCCTTTATGAATACATCCGGTCGACCAAGACCGTCAGTATCGATCGCTCGCCCCCACTCAGCGGGGCTGTCGCCCGTGGGCGCGCTTGGAAGGGACCGCGGCGAGGCCTCGCCGGGCGCGCGGGTGCCAAGAGCGGTCGGCGATGACGAAGTGGCCGAGTTGTAGCCGTCATTGGTATGGCTGTAGATGGTTGCGAGCTGATCGTAATCGTGCGTGTTCGGGTGCTCGTTCGAATTAGTGCCGTTGGTGCCTGCCGTGCCCGACGGATCATTGGTGTAATCCATGCATGAACCGAGATTGATATTGCTGAAGTTCTCATCCTGGTGCGCCAGTCCAAAATCGTGGCCGGTTTCCTGGCACATCACCATCCGCCGCCATGCCGGCGTATTGTAGCGCGTCATGTCGAAATAGGTGTCGTTGAGCTTGGTCGTACCCTGGGTAATATGGCCCTTGCCATCAAGCCAGATGGACGCGATGCCGAGCCAGCCACGCTGACCGTAAAGGTCGTTACAGACAAGAATCTCGCGGCCGATAGGGTCACATTTTCTACGATTGACCGACACGTACTTGGCGGCACCGAGGAATAGGTCTGGCGAAATCTCCCAGTCAACAATTGCCTCATTGACATAACTTGTCCATCCAGACGTGACAGCGGCATTGACCCGCACGGCCAACGTGCCGTTGGTCGTGGCCCAGTGGTAATTATTCCAGCTGTGGTTTGCGGATGCCGGCACCGTCAAGGCGGCGACCGAAACAGCCGCCACTGCTGCGAGTGGTGAAAATTTCATCTAGTTCCCTCTTTTGAAACCCGCGTCGGAAGAGGCTGTCATGTTTGGCGCAAATTGCAAGGGTAAAGGGGGGCGTTCTCTTGGCGAAGTCAGAGAGGAAATGGCTCCCGATCCTATTGCAACCCCCACTTCAGCGACTGCAATAGGCTCGCCAGCCTCCCAAGGCGGTAATGTCCTCGGCCCCGGCGATCGCGCGCGGTTCGGCGACGAAGCCCTTCACGCTCGATCCATCGGCCAGGGTGACAGTGCCGATGGCGAGAGGCGGCGGCACCTCCGCGACGAAGCTGCCAAAACCCGCGACGTCGAGGTCATAGACTTCCACCTTGATCGCAGCACCGCTCTCATCATGGACGAGCGCGGGCTTCGGCGGCACGCTGCCGGCCATGGCGTACAGCCGGTAAGTCGGCGCGGTTTCGGTTTCCGCGACGAAGACCGCGTCGCGCGAGGTCAACTGCCAGTGCAGTGGCATATCCTTGAGATGCGCGCCAACGACTGCGAGCTTGATCCGGTCCATTCGTCCCTCCAGGTCATATTCGGGCTTGAGAAATGGGGCGCCTTCCAGCCAGCGCTCCGCCATGCCGAGCAGCGCCCGGTCGGTTCCGGCGGGGGCGAAAAAGCTGATGCCGAAGCCGGTTCCGTTGTCGCGAAAACCTGCCGGAACGGCGATGGCGGCCATGTCGAGCAGGTTCACAAAATTGGTGTAGGTGCCGAAATGGCTGTTGAGCGCAATCGGGTTGGCCAGCATCTCGCGAACCCGGTAAATGGTTGGCGAGGTCGGGACGGCGAGTGCGTCGATCTTTTCCCAGATCGCCTCGGCGGTGCGCGCATATGCAGCCAACTGGTATTGACCCCGGAAGGTGTCGATCGCGCTCATCCCGAGGCCGGCCTCGACGATTTCCCGCACCGTTGGGTCGATCGCTTCCGGCATGGTGCGCAGCACCGCTTCCATGGCTGCGGTGCGCTCGGCGACCCAGGGGCCGTCGTAGAGCAGTTTGGCCGCTTGCAGCAGCGGGGCGATGTCCACTTCGTGCAGTTCGTAGCCCAGGCTGGTGAGACGCTGGAGCGCGTGCTCGTAGAGATATTGGGCCTGCAGGTCGCCGAACCAGGGTCGGCTGACGCGCAACGGGACTCCGATCCGCTTGCCCACCGGCACGTCGGTCAGGCGGCGCGAATAGGCGTCGTCCCCGTCGAAGCCCGCCGCTACGCCATCGACCAGGGCCGCGTCAGCCGCATCATGGGCAAAGACCGAGATGCAATCCAGGCTGCGGCATGCCGGCAGCAGGCCGCCCGTGCTCCAGCGGCCTTTGCTGGGCTTGAGACCGACGAGGCCGTTGAATGCAGCCGGTACGCGCCCGGAGCCGGCTGTATCGGTGCCGAGTGCGAAGGGTACGAGACCGGCAGCGACCGCGACCGATGATCCGGAACTCGACCCGCCACTGACGTAATCGAGGTTGAACACACAGCGCGGCGCGCCATGAGGACTGCGCGTGCCGTTCAGCCCGGTCGCGAACTGGTCCAGGTTCGTCTTGCCGATACAGATGGCGCCGGCATCGAGCAGGCGCTGCACGACAAAGGCATTGGCTTGCGGGGCATAGGCGAAGTCCGGGCAGGCCGCTGTTGTGTCGATACCCAGCACATCGATATTGTCTTTCACCGCAAAGGGCACGCCGGCCAGCGGCAGGGTGTCGCCGCCAAGGATGCGCGCATCGACCCCGGCTGCGGCGGCGAGGATGGCTTCCCGCGAAAAGCGGTTGATCCACACCTGCGGCTGGACCGCATCATAGGCTTCGATCCGCGCGAGCGTTTCCGTCGCGACAGCCGTGGCGCTGCTGCGCCGCTCCCTTACCGCTTCGGCGATCTGGCGGGCCAGTTCCGTCATGCATCCGGCTCGATGGCGAAGAGCGGCGCGCCGGGCGTTACCGATTTGCGCTCGCTGACATATATCCGGCGCACAATGCCGCCGAAGGGGCTGCGCACAGGCGATTCCATCTTCATCGCCTCGATGATCGCCACCTGCTGGCCGGCCTCGATCCGATCGCCTTCGCCGATGTTCAGGGACCAGATCATGCCGCCAAAGGGCGTCTCGACCAGTTCGCAACCCGCAGGCAGGTCAATCTCGTTCTCAGGGAATTCCACCGTATCCGCTTCGGCAACCAGTTCGGCGACGCGGCTGAATTCGCCTCGCGCCTCCCAGTCGGCGCGCTCGGTGTTGAACGCAGCTTGGCGCCTTGTCTGGAAGTCCGAGATCGAGTCCGCATTGCCGGCAAGGAAGGCACGGTGGTCGGAAAGGCGGAACACATCCTCCTCGATGGTGATCGCGCGGCGGCCCAAGGGGAAGTCGCGGCGCCACTCGGTCAGTTCCTCATGGCTTACGGGGAAGAAGCGGATGCGGTCGAAGAAGCGCAGAAGCCAGGGCATGCCATCGCGAAAGGCATCGGTCTGACGCCAGCTGTTCCACACCTGGATGGTCCGCCCGAACAGCTGGTAGCCGCCTGGACCCTCCATCCCATAGATGCACATATAGGCGCCGCCGATGCCCACGACATTGGGCGGGGTCCACGTCCGTGCCGGGTTGTATTTGGTGGTGACCAACCGGTGGCGCGGATCGACCGGCGTGGCGACCGGCGCGCCGAGATAGACGTCGCCCAGCCCCATCACGAGATATTCGGCATCGAACACAATGCGCTGCACATCGTCCTGGCTGGCGAGGCCGTTGACTCGGCGAATGAACTCGATGTTGTCAGGGCACCAGGGAGCGTCATCGCGGACTGAGGCCATATATTTGGCCACGGTTTCATGGATTGCCGGATCGTTCCATGACAGCGGCAGATGCACCGTTCGCGAGGATATCGCGAAGTCGTCGAGGCCGCCCAGCCGATCCTCCGCTGCTGCCAGCGCATCGAGCAGCCGCGCCTGGGGAAGCACCCGGCTGTCATAGTGTATCTGCAGCGAACGGATGCCGGGCGTGACGTCGAGGATGCCCGGCAGGACCATTGCTTCGACCTCCAGCATCAGGGCGTGGACCCGCAGCCGAAGTTCGAGATCGAGTACGATCGGGCCATATTCGACCAGCAAGTGCTGGTCGCCTTGCCGCCGGTACCGGGTGAGCGGCCGGTGCCCCTGTTCCGCTATGCTGTGCAGCAGCGGACTGCCGAGCTGTGATGCGCCGCTGGGGACAATGGCCGGGGGCGCCTGCCTGCCGGCGATGAGCGCATCCTGCCCGGCAAGCGCTGCGGCAGCCGCCCTGTCGTTCACCGGCATGAAGCGCACGCTGTCACCGGGGGCGAGTTGGCCGACCTTCCAGAGATCGGCGGCAATCACCACGAAGGGGCAGACGAAGCCGCCCAGCGATGGGCCGTCCGGCCCCAGAATGATCGGCATGTCGCCGGTGAAGTCCACCGCGCCGATGGCATAGGCGTTGTCGTGGATGTTCGAGGGATGGAGCCCCGCCTCGCCGCCGTCCTTTCGTGCCCATTGCGGCTTGGGGCCGATCAGGCGCACGCCGGTGCGGTTGGAATTGAAATGGACCTTCCAGGCTACCGTGCAGATCATCTCGGCGTCTTCGGGCGTGAAGAAGTCTGGCGCGCCATGCGGGCCATAAAGCACCCGGATCGCCCAATCGCTGGCGATTGTCGGCACTTCCAGCACTGCGGCGTCCAGTTCCTCCCCTTGCGGCTGTGTCGAAAGATGCAGCGTGTCGCCTGTGAGCACCGCGCGCCCGGCATGGCCGCCGAACTCGCCCATGGTGAAAGCGCTGCGACTGCCGAGATAGAGCGGCGCATCGACACCCCCGGCGACGAGCAAGTAGCCGCGCATGCCGCCTCCCGTCACCCGCCCAACGTGGAGGGTCTGTCCAGCGCCTATTTCGACCGGGTGATGGCAGGCGATCGGCTCGCCATCGAGCCGCGCGGCGAAATCGGCACCGGCAAGGCAGATTCGCGCTGGGGTATTGAATAGCAGTGTCGGGCCGACGGCGGTGAATTCAAGGCCGGCAGCGCCCGCTTCATTGCCGAGCAGGCGATTGCCGAGCCGGAATGACAGGGCATCCATTGGTCCGGAGGGCGGCACGCCGACGTTCCAGTACCCGACGCGCCCAGGGTAATCCTGCACCGTGGTCATAGCGCCACCGGCAAGAACGCGGATCGTGCGCGGGCGATAGGAGATGCCGGAAAGCGCCCGGGTCGAGACGTTGCCGCTGGTGAAACATTCCGAGCGGACCACCGTGCGCAGCCAGTCGAGATTGGTTTCGATGCCCGAAAGGCGGGTTGCGTCGAGCGCATCCTGCAAGGCGCGGACAGCCGCCGCCCGGTCGGGCGCGGTGACGATCAGCTTGGCCAGCATCGGGTCATAAAAGGCGCTGACCTCGGAACCGGCGGCCACCCAGCCATCGACGCGCGGTCCTTCGGGAAAGCTGACTTCGGTCAGCAGGCCGGAGCTGGGCTGATAGTCCTGTGCCGGGTCCTCGGCATAGAGCCGGACCTGGATCGAGGCGCCCTGCGGATTTGCCGTGAAGCCGTCGAGAAACGAAAAATCCCCTGCCGCGCCGCGCACCATCCATTCGACAAGATCGACGCCCGTAACCTGCTCGGTGACGCCATGCTCGACCTGAAGGCGCGTGTTGACCTCGAGGAAATAGAAATCGCCGCGTGCCGGATCGTAGAGGAATTCGACCGTGCCGGCGGAGCGGTAGTTCGCTCCGGCCGTGAGGCGGACCGCCGCGTCGATCATGGCGGTCCTGCTGGCGGCGGGCAGCAGCGGGGCCGGAGTCTCCTCCACCACCTTCTGGTTGCGGCGCTGCAGCGAGCAATCGCGCTCACCCAGCGCAACAACGCGTCCCGCGCCGTCGCCGAAGACTTGCACCTCGATATGCCGTGCGGTCTCGACATAGCGTTCGAGAAACACCCCGCCATTGCCGAAATTGCCTGCGCCCAGCCGGGAAACACTGGCGAAGGCGTCCCGGATTTCGGCGGCGTCGGCACAGATTTTCATACCGATGCCGCCGCCGCCCGCTGTCGCCTTGAGGATTACTGGAAAACCGATCGCTTTGGCGGCCTTGGCGGCTTCTTCCGGATCGGTGAGGAGGCCGGTGCCGGGCGCGAGCGCCACCCCATGGGTATCGGCCAACTCGCGGGCGCTGTGCTTCAGGCCGAATGCGGTGATATTCTGCGCGGTCGGTCCGATGAAGG
>JANMCD010000325.1:0-7798 GCA_031360905.1 Novosphingobium sp. | reverse complement strand
ACGGTGGACGATGCCGAGATGAAATATGTCATCGTCCATCTGCACCGGCTGCTGGAGCCGGATCAGCCGGACGATTGAACCGTCTCCGCCCCCGCGCAGGCGGGGCATCAAATGAATTCGATCTTCTTCACCTGGTAGCAGCGGTCGCCCGAGGGCACCGTCACTTCGATCTCATCTTCCACCTTGCGCCCGATCAGCGCCCGGCCAAGCGGCGAGGCGTAACTGATCCGTCCAATCTTGGCGTCCGCCTCATACGGTCCGACAATCTGGTAGCGCACTGGCTTGGCGTCGTCGTCGAGCAGCGAGACGGTGGCGCCGAAGATGATCTTTTCACCCGACAAGGTCGCCGGATCGATGATCTGCGCGCGGCTGACGCGATCCTCGATGTCCGAGAGCGAAGCTTCGACTTGCCCCTGGCGCTCCTTGGCGGCGTGATACTCGGCGTTTTCCGACAAGTCGCCATGCGCGCGCGCTTCCTCGATCGCCTCGACAATCCGCGGGCGTTCCTCGCGTAGCGCTTTCAGCTCGGCAGTTAACCTTTCATAGCCTTCCGCCAGCATCGGCAACTTTTCGACACTTGCCATCCCTGTCCGTCCTCTTTTCACCGCCAATTCGGCGATTATTACCCCGCCCGTTTTCCCATAGAGAAACCGGGTTCGCAACTCGCGATGTCGGGAAAACGCGATCGTATCAGCTATAATAGTCTTGTAACGAACGCACTTCAAGTTTCGCTCCGCGCAGCGCCTCGATTGCCTGGGCGCTCGCCAGCGACGCTGCCGCAGTCGTGAAATAAGGCACCTTGGCGTGCAGCGCCGAAGCGCGGATAGACGCGGAATCCTTGTGGCTCTGCCAGCCCTCGGTGGTGTTGAAGATCAGGGCCACGCCGCCATCGATGATGCGGTCGACGATATGCGGGCGGCCCTCGGCAACCTTGTTGACCCGCTCTACCGGCAAGCCCGCATCGGCGAGATAGCGCTGGGTGCCGCCCGTGGCGACAATGGTAAAGCCGAGCTCGACGAGCTTGGTAACCGCGCCAAGGATGATCGGCTTGTCGCTATCCTTGACCGAGACGAACGCCACCCCGCCATCGGGCAGAAGCGTTCCCGCACCAAGCTGCGATTTGGCAAAGGCAGTGGCGAAGTCGGTATCGATCCCCATGACTTCGCCGGTCGATTTCATCTCCGGGCTCAGCACCGGATCGACGCCGGGGAAGCGCGCGAAGGGGAACACCGCTTCTTTCACCGCCATATAGGGCAAGTCGCGCTTGAACGGCGGGAAGCTGGAGAGCTTCTCGCCCGCCATCACCCGCGCGGCGATCTTGGCGACCGGCTGGCCGATGGCCTTGGCGACGAACGGCACAGTGCGGCTGGCGCGCGGGTTGACCTCGATCAGATAGACCTGCTGGCCGTCAGGCCCGTCCTGCACCGCGAATTGCACATTCATCAGCCCGCGCACGCCCAGCGCCATGGCCAGCGCCTCGGTCTGGCGTTCCATTTCGGCGACAATCTCGGGGGCCAGACTGTAAGGCGGCAGAGTGCAGGCGCTGTCGCCCGAATGGATGCCGGCCTCCTCGATATGCTGCATCACGCCGGCGACGACGACCTGCTCGCCGTCGCACAGCGCATCGACATCGCATTCGATGGCGTCGCGCAGGTACCGGTCGATCAGCACCGGGCTGTCGCCCGAAACGCGGACTGCCGTGGCAATATAGTCATCGAGCTGAGCGTCGCTCTCGACGATTTCCATCGCCCGGCCGCCGAGCACGTAGCTGGGGCGGATCAGCACCGGATAGCCGATCTTGCCCGCCACCGCGATCGCCTCCTCGCGGCTGCGGGCGATGCCGTTGTCGGGCTGCTTGAGGCCAAGCCTGGTCACCAGCGCAGCGAAGCGCTCGCGGTCCTCGGCGAGGTCGATGGCATCGGGCGAGGTGCCCAGGATTGGAATGCCGGCATCCTCCAGCGCCTGCGCCAGCTTCAGCGGCGTCTGCCCGCCGAACTGGACGATGACGCCGAGCAGCGTGCCATTGCGCTGTTCGACCCGCAGGATCTCCAGCACGTCCTCGCCGGTCAGCGGCTCGAAATAGAGCCGGTCGGAGGTGTCGTAGTCGGTGCTCACCGTTTCCGGGTTGCAGTTGACCATGATCGTCTCATAGCCCGCTTCCGACAGCGCGAAGCAGGCGTGAACGCAGCAATAGTCGAACTCGATGCCCTGGCCGATGCGGTTGGGCCCGCCGCCCAAGATCACGACTTTTTTGCGGTCGGACGGTGCCGCCTCGCACTCCGGTTCACCGAAAATCGGCGACTCGTAGGTCGAATACATATAGGGCGTGATCGCCTCGAACTCGGCGGCGCAGCTGTCGATCCGTTTGTACACCGGGTGGACCCCGAGCTTGTGGCGAAGCTCGCAAACCTCCTGCTCGCTGGTTGCCCCCGCCATCGCCCGCAGCGCATCGTGGAGCAGGCCGGCGCGGCGCGCCTGCGTCTCGCCCATGCCGCCGGCGACGCCGACCGAGCGCACCGCCAGCGTCGCCAGCCGTTTGTCGGAAAAGCCCATCGCCTTAAGTCGCCTGAGGCCCGCCGCATCATTTGGCAGGCCGTTGGCGGTGATGCTGGCTTCTTCGGCGATGATCTCTTGGATTTGGCGCAGGAACCACGGGTCGTAGTGGGTGATCGCGTGAACGTCCTCGACGCTGAACCCCTCGCGGAAAGCCTGCGCTGCCACCAGCAGCCGGTCGGGCGTCTGCCGGGCGAGCGCGGCGGTGATGACATCGCGGCTGGCGCCTTCCAGTTCGACCACGCGGTTGAACCCGTCCAGTCCCGTCTCAAGACCGCGCAGCGCCTTCTGCAGACTCTCCTTGAAATTGCGGCCGATCGCCATGACTTCGCCGACGGATTTCATCGCGGTCGAAAGCAGCGGCTCGGCGCCCTTGAACTTCTCGAAGGCAAACCGGGGGATCTTGGTGACGACGTAATCCAGGCTCGGCTCGAAGCTGGCGGGCGTCGCGCCGGTAATCTCGTTGGTGATCTCGTCCAGCGTATAGCCCACCGCCAGCTTGGCCGCGACCCGGGCAATGGGAAAGCCGGTCGCCTTGGAGGCCAGCGCCGAGGAGCGCGAGACGCGCGGGTTCATCTCGATCACGATGAGCCGGCCGTCTTCGGGATTCACCGCGAACTGGACGTTGGAACCGCCGGTTTCGACCCCGATTTCCCGCAAGACCGCGATCGATGCATTGCGCATGATCTGGTATTCCTTGTCGGTCAGCGTCAGAGCCGGGGCGACGGTGATCGAATCGCCGGTGTGCACCCCCATCGGATCGACATTCTCGATCGCACAGATGATGATGGCGTTGTCGGCGCGGTCGCGCACGACTTCCATCTCGAATTCCTTCCAGCCGAGCAGGCTCTCCTCGATCAGAACTTCGGTCGTCGGTGAGGCATCGAGGCCGCCCCTGACAATCGCCTCGAATTCGGCCTTGTTATAGGCAACCCCGCCGCCGGTGCCGCCGAGGGTGAAGCTGGGGCGGATGATCGAGGGCAGCCCGGTGCGCTCCAGCACGGCGAAGGCTTGCTCGACCGTATGGGCAATGCCGGAGCGCGCGGATTCGAGCCCGATCCGGTCCATCGCATCGCGGAATTTCATCCGGTCCTCGGCCATGTCGATCGCTTCGGCATCGGCGCCGATCATGATGCAGCCGTATTTCGCCAGGGTGCCGTCGTTGAACAGGGCGAGCGCGGTGTTGAGCGCGGTCTGCCCGCCCATCGTCGGCAGCACCGCGTCGGGGCGTTCCTTTTCGATGATGCGGGCGACGATTTCCGGCGTGATCGGCTCGATATAGGTGGCATCTGCCATATCCGGGTCGGTCATGATCGTCGCCGGGTTGGAGTTTACCAGCACCACCCGGTAACCCTCCTCGCGTAGCGCCTTGATCGCCTGGGTGCCCGAATAGTCGAACTCGCAGGCCTGGCCGATGATGATCGGGCCGGCGCCGATGACGAGGATCGAGGATATGTCAGTACGTTTGGGCATTTGTGGCCTTTATGCCTTGATGGTATAGGCTGAAGCAAAGGAGACGGATCGGTGGAACGAATTAGTTTCGACATTGAGCGCCAAGACGTCGCGGATGCGCTTCACGCCGAAGCGGCATCTCACGGCAGAAGCATCGAAGAGGAAGTGGCCGCCTTGGTCGAAACGACCTACGCGGGAAAGTCCAAAGTCGCCAAAACTGGAAGAAGTGACAACTGGGTTCGCGACCTCGTTCAACTCGCGACGGATCTTGAGCTTGAGGACGGCTTCGATGGACTTATTCCTATCCGGACTGCCGAGAACTACCAGCCGCCCAAGCTGTGATCCTCGTCGATACCAATGTGTGGAGCGAGAACGCCAAACCCAATGGCGTTCGCAAGGTCGTGGACTGGATCGTGACCCATCGTGACCACCTCTGGCTGTCGACCATCGTGATCGCCGAATTCCAGGCAGGCATTGAAAATCCCGCCGCCATTCACATGCGGGATCGGCTACAGACTTGGCTATCCGAACTCGAAGCTGTGAATTCCCATCGGACGCTGCCGTTTGACAGCCGCGCAGCTCATGTTCTGGGGAAACTGCTGCTTGCCAAACCGCAGGACAAGAAAATACTCGATACCCTGCTTGCCGCACAGGCACTGTCCCGCGATTGCCCGATAGCGACCCGCAATGTGCGGGATTTTGGATGGACTGGAGCGAAGCTGATAAATCCGTGGGAGGCGTAACGCCATTCCGCCGGTTCTGAGCGCAGACGCGAGGTGCCGCCTCGCTCCCCCACCCCAACCCCTCCCTCCGCTCATCCTGAGCTTGTCGAAGGACGCGGAGGGGGGAAGTGAGGATGTGGATTGGGGAGATGGCGGGGTTGGGCATTAATTAGACAACAAAGGTGCAAAGGGGAGCGGCTCAGGATTAGCGTTATTGAGCCAATCCCAAACTTTTTGTTCCAATCGCCCCCCAGTAAATTCTGCATTGATCTCTGCGATCAAGAAGGCCCGACCGTTGAAGAATGCATTATAACTTGTAGCAAGAATCAAAATATCTGCTGATGATTTAACAAAAACGGATCCTGCATAAGGTGCTATAAATTGATACGTAAGTGCATTGGACTGAACAAAAGCAATCAGTTGGGGAAATAAGTCGGACATCTGAAACGGGTCAAATGTTAATGCGTAATTTTTAAACATTACGCCCATCCTTCAATACAGGATTTTCGACCAATTTTCCCTGATTATCAATATCAATTACAGTATTTTTATCACCTAATACTGGCCACCCCTGTGCAATTATGAGCTTCTTTTCAACGTGCTCCTCATTTTGAAGGCGATCCCGGTCAAAGATCGAAAAAAACGCAATTTGCAAAACAGCAATGATCACTGGCAGAGATGCCATTCCAACTAGGATCATGTTCATAGGCGGTTCTGATTCTACAGCGCCCCACAAAGCAAAAGGTGTCACTAATCCAACAAGGACCAATGTCGGGACAGCTGCGCTGCTCGTTTTGAATGAATTAATGATCTGTCCGATCTGACCGAAGTCTGAGGTCTCCATCACAACATCCCCACAAACCGCTCGAACAGGTAAAAACTATCCTGCGGCCCCGGGCTCGCCTCCGGGTGATACTGCACCCCGAACGCCCGCTTGCCCTTCACCGCGATGCCGCAGTTCGAGCCGTCGAACAGCGAAACATGCGTCTCCTCTACGCCCTCCGGCAGGCTCGCCCCATCCACCGCGAAACCGTGGTTCATGCTCGTAATCTCCACCGTACCCGCATCTGGCCCAGTCCCCAGCCGCTGGACCGGATGGTTCGCGCCGCGGTGGCCCTGGTGCATCTTGGTGGTCCTCGCCCCCGCCGCCAGCCCCAGCATCTGGTGGCCGAGGCAGATGCCGAACAGCGGCATGTCGCGCGCCAGCAGCCCCTGGATCACCGGCACCGCATAGGCCCCGGTCGCCGCCGGGTCGCCCGGGCCGTTGGAGAGGAACACGCCGTCGGGCGCGAGCGCCAGCACCGCTTCGAGTGAGGTCTGCGCCGGCACCACCGTCACCCGCGCGCCGGCTTTGACCAGGCTGCGGAAGATGTTGTCCTTGGCGCCGAAGTCCATGGCGACGACATGGGGCCGCTCATCGCCGGGCGAATCCGCATAGCCCTGCCCCAGGCGCCACACCCCGCCTGCCCAGTTCTCTTGCTCCCCGCGTGAGACTATCCGGGCGAGGTCCATCCCTTCCAGCCCCGGCCAGTCATTCGCGCGCTTGACCAGCGCCGCAATGTCAAACTGACCCCCCGGATCATGCGCGATCACCGCGTTGGGCGCGCCGGTCATGCGGATGCGGCGAGTGAGCGCGCGGGTATCGACGCCGGCAAGGCCGATCTTGCCCTTTGCCTTGAGCCAGTCGCCGAAGGTGCCTCGCGCGCGAAAGTTCGACGGTTCGGTGACATCCTCGCGCACGACGCAGCCGACCGCGCCGTCACCCTGCGATTCGCGGTCCTCGTCGTTGACCCCGACATTGCCGATATGCGGGAAGGTGAAGGTGACGATCTGGGCGGCGTAGGAAGGATCGGTCATTACCTCCTGATAGCCGGTCATCGCGGTGTTGAAGCACACCTCGCCGACCGCGCTGCCGACCGCGCCAAAGCCCCGGCCCCAGATTGCCGTGCCGTCCGCCAGCACCAGAACGCCCGACGCGTCCTTTGGTTGGGGCGCGTGCGAAGAGGCGGGGTCGGCCATGATGGGCGCTCCGTTGCGGGGGTTTTGACGATAGGTGCTAAGGGGTGGCCGCTATACCCCGGCCCCGCATGCGTCAACCTAGGAAAGTTCCGAAATCCCCGCTAGGCTGCCGGGCGCAGGCGGCGATTGCCGGCAATCCACAGGAATCCAGACAATTATGATCCGCGACTCGATCAAGGCCGCGCAGGTGGCGGCGATGAAATCCGGGGAGAAGGCGCGGCTCGGCGCGGTCCGCCTGATCCTGGCCAAGCTCAAGGACCGCGACATCGAACTACGCACCGCGTCGCAAATCCCCGAGGACGACGTGCTGGTGGTCGAAGCGCTGCAGAAGATGGCCAAGCAGCGGCGCGAATCGATTGCGCTGTATGAACAGGGCGGGCGGCAGGAACTCGCCGATGCCGAAAAGGCCGAATTGGCGGTGATCGAGGAATTCATGCCCCGGCAGATGGGCGAGGCGGAAACCACGGCGGCAATCGCGGCGATCAAGGCCGAGCTGGGCGCTTCCAGCGTCAAGGATATGGGCCGGGTGATGGCGGAACTGAAGGCGCGGCATGGCAGCGAGCTGGATATGAGCAAGGCCAGCGGGCTGGTAAAGGCGGCGTTGGTGTGACGGTCACCCCTGGTGCTGCGCGGCCATGAGTCTCTCCCCGCAATGGCTGGATGAACTGCGCGCGCGCCTGTCACTTTCGGCCGTCATTTCCCGCACCACCCGCCTCACCAAAGCGGGCCGCGAGTTCAAGGCGTGCTGCCCGTTCCACAACGAAAAATCGCCCAGCTTCACGGTCAACGACGAAAAGGGCTTTTACCACTGCTTCGGCTGCGGTGCCCACGGCGATGCGATCCGCTGGATGACCGACCAGCGCGGGTTGTCGTTCATGGATGCGGTGAAGGAGCTGGCTGCCGAGGCCGGCTTGGAAGTCCCCGCGCCCGATCCGCGCGCCGCGCAGGTGGCCGAGCAGCAGGGCGCGCTGCACGATGTCATGGCCGCAGCGCAGACGTGGTTTGTGGAGAACCTTGCTGGTCCGGATGGCGAAAAAGCGCGGGCTTATCTG
>JANMCD010000152.1:0-10980 GCA_031360905.1 Novosphingobium sp. | reverse complement strand
ATCACGCCTTGGTGCGTTTGCTACATAATAGCGCAGGTTCATTGCTTGATCCAAAGGGAACCCGGCTTCAATCGGCTGGCGAAAGGGCAATGATCGGGCAGCGGTCGGCGAGCGGATAGCCAGTGGATTGCGTGATGCTGATTGAAAGGCCGCACTGTCTGGCTATTTCTCTCATATTGCGCTCCGATGGGAATCCAAGCCTGTATCCGGCCACATCGTAATAATCGATCGTTGCTATGTCCGACATACTCCAGCCGGTGATTTCGCACAGCGCGTTCCGGTCAGCGAACATAT
Organism: Novosphingobium sp.; assembly: GCA_031360905.1. Lineage (GTDB taxonomy): Bacteria > Pseudomonadota > Alphaproteobacteria > Sphingomonadales > Sphingomonadaceae > Novosphingobium. Next base: position 10,686 of record JANMCD010000152.1, on the reverse strand, counting down.
CTTCAAAGGCCTTCTTGATTTCCTCAACCGGGATGGTGCAGGATCCCTGCCGGACAGCAGCCGCCATCGCGATGCGCCATTTCAGAGCATGAAAGTTCCCTGGCCAGCCGCCCCGGACATCGTCGGCTATGCAGTCCAGGCTCTCGGGGATTTCCGGTGAACAAAAGGTCCGGAAAGCCGCGACACCGCTCGGCATCAGCACGCGCTTGATCTCGAGCAGCAATGCCGCAAGCCCGTCGGCGACAACATTCAGCGAGCCATCGCCCACAACCGCATCGAAACTTGAAGCACCAAAGGGCAGCGACTGCCAATCCGCGAGTATGGCGCGGCGATTGGCATCATCGCCAGGCCATACCTGCTGGATCATGCGCTGCGATCCGTCGGCTGCGACAAGATTCTGCCCCAATCCTGAAAGTTCCGGCGTCACCCCCAAGAGAAGAACTCTGCTGTCATTTCCGCGGATCGAATACTGAAAATTGCTCACATCTTGCGGCGACGGTCGCAAAGGCGAGCAAATTCGCCGGTGATGTGTGGCGAAATCCGACCAGTCGATTGCAGCTGATTTCACATCATGCGCACTGTGCATCTTGTCCCCGAATGTTTGAACGAAAATCCGATGGCGGCCGGCGGGCTATGGGCGACCATCGGTTCGCTTGACAATGCTTCAATATGCCTCTCTTCGCCAGTCATGCAGGCTTACGACGATCTCTTTGCCGTACGCGGATCCGCGTATGATCGCGCGATGCAGGCCTATCCCGACGCGCGGGGCCATGAATTTCGGCAGGCAGTCGAGCGGGCGGAATTGGCAACCGGGATGGTGGTGGCCGATGTCCCGGCTGGTGGCGGTTACCTTCAGCGCTATTTGCCGGCGGGATGCGATTGGCGGCCGCATGAACCCTGCGGCAGCTTTACCGCTCATCATGCCGCCCCCGGTGACCCGGAAAATGGACGATTGCTGCCATTGCCGTGGAGCGATGCCAGTATCGACGCCGCCTTCAGCCTTGCCGGCGTCCATCACATCGAAGACAAGCGCCCCCTGTTTGCGGAACTGCACCGCGTGGTCAGGCCCGGCGGGACATTCCTGCTGTCCGATGTCGCGGCTGGCTCGGCCGTAGAATATTTTCTCGACGATTATGTCGGGACTAATAACAGCACGGGCCACAAAGGCGCGTACCTTGACCAAACGACGCTGCAAGATTTGGCTGCCACAAGCTGGAAGGTCGAGCTTTGCGAGCAGGTCGATTTCAGTTGGGTATTTCCCGACGAGCCGGGCATGGCGAATTTCTGTCACCAGCTGTTCGATTTGCGGCGCTCTTCCGCAGCGGACACGGCTGCCGCCATTATTAAGCGCCTGGGTATCAGCCCCGTGCCCGAAGGTGTCGGCATGCACTGGTCGCTGATGACCATTCGGGCACGCCGGCTGTAATCTGCCGGGCGTGTGACCCCGTCCCTGCGCAAGGTTTAGCCATGAACGAGCTTCCGGATTCTCAAGCGTGGCAAATCGAGGGCGGCCGTGCGACCTGGCGAGCCGGGTTCGCCTATGGTTTGCACTATCCCAGTCTGGAAATGACATTCCAGGGCGAGGAGCTATCCAGCCCGGAGCGGGATGACTTGTCACGCCGCCTGATTGCGGCCCTGCCCGCACCGCGTCTGGCGAGCGACTGGGCGGCACAGTCGGCGAAAGGAGACGGCAGCGGAATCGTGGAAATTGCCCGCCTGATGCTGATGGCCCTGCTGCATCTTCAGCAGGGTGCAGGCCTTTCAGTGTTCCATGCTGGCCGCGTGGTCTTTCAAGCCGGTCTCCAGGCTCGGGTACTGATTCCCACTTCGGCTGGTAGTTATCAGTCGATTTTCGATATCATGAACTGGCTGGTTCAGGCGTGCGGCGTCGTGCGTTCCGGGCGGAATCTGGAGCATCATGCCCTCGCTCTCCCGCCCCTGCTGGCGCAGTTGCAAGCCGGCCACGGCACCCATTCGGTTTCGTTTCAATTTGTCGCCGCAGCTTTGCGGGCCGGCATTCCCATTTTCGAAATGCCCGAAGGAGTGGTGCAATACGGCGAGGGCCATTTGGCCCGTCGGTTGCAAAATTCGCTGACCGACGCGACCGCGAGTACCGGGGTCCACCTGGCACGCTTGAAACACCGGGCCGCACAAGTTCTGGCCGAGGCGGGAATACCAGTTCCGCACCACCAGTTGGTCGGGGATGAGACCGCGGCGCTGCGCGCGGCGGAGGAAATCGGTTATCCGGTCGTGGTCAAGCCTGCGGATCTCGATGGCGGTGTTGCCGTCAGCGCGGATGTGCGGACCCCGGACGAGGTAAGGCACGCCTTCGCCAATGCGCTCGCCACGTCCAGGAACATCCTCGTCGAGAAGCACATGCCGGGCCGGGACTACCGGGTGGCCGTGTACCGGGATGAGGTAATATGGGCGGTGGAAAGACAGCCGGGCGGCGTGGTCGGCGATGGCCAGACGGATGTCGCTGCCCTGATCGCACGTTTGAACAGCGATCCCCGGCGCGTGGCGGCGCCCCACGCACCGCTCAAGCCGCTGCCACTCGACGAGGAGGCCCGCTTCCTCCTGGAACGAGATGGTCTTACCGCGGACAGCGTACCTGCGGCGGGGCAGTTCGTCCGCCTTCGCCGCGCTGCCAATGTCGCCTCAGGCGGACTGCCGGTCGCGGTTTTCGACATTATCCATCCGGACAATGCACAGCTTGCGGTCCGCGCCGCCGCCGCCCTGGGACTGGACCTGGCCGGGATAGACCTGCTGATCCCCGATATTGCGCGATCATGGCTCGAAACCGGCGCATCGATCTGCGAGGTCAATGCCGGGCCGGACCTCGGTCAGACGACAGCAGCCCACTTGTACGGCCCGATCCTCGCCGGCCTGGTCAAGGGCACCGGTCGCATCCCGATCATCCTGATTGTCGGCGCTGCGCCCGACAGCCCGCTCGACAGTCTGGTCACTAACGGATTGAACCTGCCGGGCATCACGATCGGCTACCATGACAGGCAAGGTGTCCGCACCGGCAATGAGCGGTTGACGCGGGGGCCAGTGGACCATTTCGTCGGCGGACGGGTTCTGATCCGTGACCGGCGAGTCCAGGCAGTCATCATGCAGGTCAACGACGATAGTCTGCTCGAAAGCGGCCTGCCATTTCCGCAATATGACCTGCTGGTCTTCGCCGGTGACAACCTCGCGGCGGCGAAACCGGAGCGAGGTCGGCCAGTCGCGGAGATTGCGAACGATTTGCTCCCCGCACTGCTGCCGGCCTGTGATGGCAAAATCGTGCAATTGACGGGGTCCGGTTCACCTCTGGACCGGTTCAGGCAGATGACCAGTGCCAGCTGGGAAGGGCCGCGCGCCCCTGCCGAACTTAAAACGTTCCTGCGCTCGGAAATCAGGCGTCTGGCCAAGGCGCTTCAGGCACCTCCCGATCAATCTGCCTAATGCGCGACCGCACCCGCGGACGCGGGATAACTGCGGGTGGAGAGCCGATAACCCGAAAATCGATGTCCGATTGCCCTCGACACAGCCGCAGATTGCGGGCCATGAGCACCCGATGGCAAATCACGAAAAACGGCTGACCCGGCGGCGGTTCTACAAGGCCGAGCAGGAGGCGTCCTTTGCCGAGGCGCAGGATCATTCCACTGCGCAGACCCGCAGCCCGTCCTACCGCCTCGCCTTCAGCGACAGCGACTTCCTGCTGCGCGAAGAGCTGCGGCCGGTGCGCTTTCAGCTGGAACTGCTCAAGACTGACCTTTTGCTCGATGAGGCGGCGATCGGCTCGACGCTGGTGGTCTATGGCTCGGCGCGCATCCCCTCGCCCGAACAGGCCGAGGCGCTGGTTGCCGCAGCGCCAACGCCGGAGCGTCGGGCTGTTGCCGAGCGGCTCGCGGGCAAGGCGAAATATTACGAAGAGGCGCGTAAGCTTGGCCACATCGCCGGCAGCTGCGCCATCGTCGAGAAAGGCATGCGCCAGTTCGTCGTCTGCTCGGGCGGCGGGCCGTCGATCATGGAAGCGGCCAATCGCGGTGCGGTCGAGGCCGGGGCCGACACCATGGGCCTCAATATCGTGTTGCCGCATGAGCAGGCGCCGAACCCCTATGTCACGCCCGAGCTGTCGTTTCAGTTCCACTATTTCGCCCTGCGCAAGATGCACTTCCTGCTCCGAGCGCGCGCGGTGGCGGTGTTCCCGGGCGGCTATGGCACGCTTGACGAGTTTATGGAGCTGCTGACGCTGATCCAGACCGGCAAGATGAAACCGATCCCGGTGCTATTGTTCGGAGCGGAATACTGGCGGCGGATCATCGATTTCGGCGAGATGGCAGCGGAAGGCGTCATCAACCCCGAGGATATTGCGCTGTTCACCCCCGTCGAGACCGCTGAGGAGGCGTGGGCGGAAATCGTTCGGTTTTACGATCTGGGCAGCTGATACCAAGTTGCGTTGAGGGGAACTGCACTTTGGTAAAACAGATCGCCGCGAGCGCGATGGCGGCGGCCTATCCCGGCTCGCCTTCCCCGTCATCGGGCCAGCGTTCCAGTCGCCGGGCGCCGGAATCGAGGAACAGAGCCGGCAGCTTGCGCCACAGCAACACCTTGTGGATGCAGGCATCGGCCAGCCGTTCGCGCCACGCCGCGACTGGCTTGCCCTGCCGCTCCAGCCAGGCGCGGTAGGGCAGGAAGTGGTCTGGCTCGTCGTGGTGGACGATGCGGAAGATGCGAGCCAGGACCGGATCGGCCATGATCACCTGGTTGTTCAGCAGCGCCTCGACCTGGGCAAGCCCGCGTTCCTCGGTCAGCACGATGACGCGGCACAATCGCTCGAAGCCGCCGGGCTCGGCGAGCACTTCGTCGGTATCGAGCTCGTCGATGCTACAGCCGAAGGCGAAGCGGATGATCCGGTCGATCTGGCCGTAGGAGCTGTCGAGCGCCAGCGGCATCCGCCCCTGCCGCTCGAACCAGCGCTTGAACATCAGATAATGTTTGCGCTCGTCGCTGCGGTGCCGCGCGATAGCGGCGATGAAGGCGGCATCATCCGGGCAATCCCGCCGCACCGCAGCCAGCACGCGGTCGAGCGAGGTATAGCCGCGGTACTCGTTGTAAATATAGATCGACGCGACGACATCGAGATAGCGGCTCCGAAACGCCGCGCCGATCGTGGACTTGACTGCTTTCCCCTCCGCCGCTTTGGCGGTCACCTGGCCTACTTGGCCAGCTCGGCGTCAATCGCGCCGACCAGTTCCGGATCGTCCGGCGTGGTCGCCGGGGAGAAGCGGGCGGCGACCTTGCCGTCCTTGCCGATCAGGAACTTCTCGAAGTTCCACAGCACTTCGGGGTCTTCAGTCGGCGTCATGCCATGGCCGCGCAGAAGCTCGCGCCAACCGGCGGCATCGCCCTGCTTGTCGGGAATCGCCTTGGTGAGCGCGGCGTAGAGCGGCTGCTTGCCCGGCCCGGTGACATCCGCCTTGCTGTAGAGCGGAAAGGAGACACCGTAGTTCAGCTTGCAGAACTCGGCGATTTCCTCGTGACTGCCGGGTTCCTGCGCGCCAAAATCATTGGCCGGGAAGCCCAGCACTTCGAAGCCCTCGCCCTTCTTTTCGATATAGAGCTTCTCCAGCCCTTCATACTGCGGGGTTAAGCCGCATTGTGAAGCGACATTGACCACAAGCAGGACTTTTCCCTTGTGGTTAGCCAGGCTGTCGGAGCCGCCGTCGATGCGGGTCAAGGGAATTGCTGCGATATCGGTCATGGTATCTCTCCTTATTGCACGTAATGCGCGGTGGTTTTAGTTTTCAGCTCATCGGCGCCGACGCCGGGAGCCAGTTCGATGAGTCGGAACGGCGAATTGTGGTCCGGCCGTGCGAAAACGGCAAGATCGGTAATGATCATGTCAACCACGCCTACCCCGGTTAGCGGCAGGGTGCATTCCGGAATGAATTTCGCGCCGCCGTCCTTGGCGCAATGTTCCATGACGACGATGATCTTCTTGACCCCGGCGACCAGATCCATCGCCCCGCCCATGCCCTTGACCATCTTGCCGGGGATCATCCAGTTGGCGATGTCGCCCCCTTCTGAAATTTCCATCGCGCCCAGCACGGTGAGGTCGATATGCCCGCCGCGGATCATCGCGAAGCTGGCGGCACTGTCGAAATATGATGAACTCGGCAGTTCGCTGATGGTCTGCTTGCCGGCGTTGATCAGGTCGGCGTCTTCCTCACCTTCGATGGGGAACGGCCCGATACCCAGCATGCCGTTTTCCGATTGCAGGGTTACGGTAATGCCAGCGGGGACATGATTGGCCACCAGCGTCGGAATACCGATGCCGAGGTTGACGTAAAAACCATCCTTGAGTTCAGCGGCGGCGCGGGCGGCCATCTCGTCGCGAGTCCAGCCGATTGCGATATGATCATGTGTGGTCATCAGCTGACATCCGTGGTTCGCGTGGTCCGGAATTCAATTTTTTTGTCATAGGGTGCACCGACAATCATTCGCTGGACGTAAACGCCAGGCAGGTGAATGCCATCGGGATCAAGCTGGCCCGCCTCCACCAGTTCCTCTACCTCGACAACGCAAACCCGTCCGCATTGCGCCGCCGGCACGTTGAAATTGCGCGCGGTCTTGCGGAACACGACATTGCCGGAACTATCGGCTTTCCACGCCTTGATCAGCGCCAGATCGGCGACAATGCCGCGCTCCAGGATATAATCCTCCTGAACGCCATTGGGGCCGTCGAAGCTCTTAACTTCCTTGCCATCGGCCACCAGCGTGCCGACCCCGGTCCTGGTGTAGAAACCGGGTATGCCGGCCCCGCCGGCGCGCATCCGTTCGGCGAGCGTGCCTTGCGGGCAGAATTCCACTTGCAGCTCGCCGGACAGATACTGCCGCTCGAACTCCTTGTTCTCGCCGACATAGCTGGCGATCATCTTGCTCACCTGCCGCGTGCGCAGCAGCTTGCCGATGCCTTCATTGTCGATGCCGGCATTGTTGGACGCGAAGGTCAGGTTTTTGACGCCGCTGTCCTGGACCGCGCCCAGCAGCCGTTCGGGAATGCCGCACAGGCCGAAGCCGCCGCAGGCGACCAGCAGGCCGTCCTTGAGCAACCCGTCGAGCGCGGCGGCGGCATTTGGGTAGAGTTTGTTCATCGGTCCTCCCTGTGCGGAACGTGTCATTCAAATTCGAGAATTTACTCAAACACCCTTAGCGTCTCCTGCGCGCTTGTCACCTTGATCGCGGTGGAGAGGAAATCACTGCCTCATTCGCCCGCAAAGGTATATGTTCGTTGTCGCTGCAATTGATTTCGATCATGGCGCACGCCGCCGGTTGGCGCGAATGAAACCCCTTACCAAGGGAGAAATTCCATGCGTTCAATTCTAGTCTATGCCGATCGCTTGCCCGCGATGGCCCCCCGGCTCGAAACGGCCCTGTCGATTGCACGGATGACCGGCGGTCATGTGACGGTGCTGGTCGATACGCCGGTAACCCGGTTCATCGCGATGGATCCGCTTGGCGGCTCCTATGTCGCCTCGGAGGCGTTGCAGCAGGCGATTGCCGATGACGACGCGAGCGCCGATGCGATCACGGCGCAGCTTGCCGGACAAGGCGTGCCCTTCGATCTCGTTCGCAGCGAATCCCAACCGGTCGATGCCCTGGCGACGGCGGCGCGGCTGGCCGATGTCATTATCCTCTCGCGCTCCAGCGGCCTCGCCGGCGAACTGGCGCTGGTTGCGCGCACCCCGGTGCTGGTGTTGCCGGACGAGGCCCGGCTGGACTTTCCGCAGAATACCGCCTGCATCGCCTGGGATGGCGGTAACGAGGCAGCGCTGGCGCTGCGCTTCGCGGTGCCCCTTCTGGCCCTCTGCCATGACGTCCATCTGCTGACGGTCACGGAAAAGCCTGGCGGCTTCCCACCCACCGAAGCGGTCAGCTATCTCTCGCGCCATGGAATCAAGGCCGAACTGAACGAACTGACCCGAACGGGGTCCACCGAAGAGACGCTCGCCGGCGCCGTCTCGCGCTTGGGGGGTGAATTACTGGTGATGGGCGCCTATGGCAAAAGCCGCATGCGGGAATATCTGTTTGGCGGCGTGACACGTTTCTTCCTCGAACAGAATGCCGCGCTGCCGCTGCTGCTGGCGCACTGAGAGATCGGCCTGCACACCTTAGAGTTGCACAAATTGCAAGCACCTATGCGCATTTCGCACTTGCAGCATTTTCGGGATTGAACAATACAGACCGTGCCTTTCAGGCATCCTCTCCCAAAACTTCAAGGCCCGGTCGGCAACGACCGGGCCTTTTTTCGTTCCTCCATTAGTCAGGCCAATGCGCCGGACCGGCCTCCGCGAAACCGGGGCTCTTTGCATTGCCCATTTGAATTTCGGACAGCCAGTCCCTAGCTTGGGGTCCAAGGCAATCTGGGGATTACGCACATGGCCGAAGCTGCAGCAGCTGTGGTGGATGAACGTTCCGTAAAGCTGCAGGTCGCAGCCTCGCGCCAGGAAGAGAGCGGCCACGGCATTGCCCGCCTGCCCAAATCGGCGATGGGTGCGATCGGGATTACCGAGGGTGACGTTGTCGAAATAGCCGGCAAGCGCACCACAGCGGCTCGCGCCGTGCTGCCCTATCCCGAGGACGAAGGCCTTGAAGTAATCCGTCTCGACGGGTTGCAGCGCGCCAATGCCGAGGTCGGCTCGGGCGACCACGTGGTCATCCGCAAGGCCGAATCGCGCCCGGCGCAACGCGTCATCTTCGCACCGGCGCAGCGCGAGATGCGCCTGCAGGGGCCGGCGCAGGCACTGCAAAAGAATTTCTTCGGGCGGCCACTGGTCTCCGGCGATGTCGTCGCCACCACCGGCCAGCAGCAGGTGCGCGACATGCCGCCGCAGGTTGCCCGCATGTTCAACGCGCCCGCCTTTGCGCTCACCCAGATTCGCCTGAGGGTGGTGGCGACCACTCCCAAGGGCATCGTCCATATCGACGAGAACACAGAAGTCGAACTGCGCGAGGAATTCGAGGAGGCGCGCGGCCACCGCGCCGATGTCAATTACGACGATGTTGGCGGCATGGGCGATACCATCCGCCAGCTGCGCGAAATGGTCGAGCTGCCTCTGCGCTATCCCGAGCTGTTCATTCGGCTGGGCGTCGATCCGCCGCGCGGCGTGTTGCTGCATGGGCCCCCAGGCACCGGCAAGACCAGGCTCGCCCGCGCCGTCGCCAATGAGAGCGAGGCCAATTTCCTCACCATCAACGGCCCGGAAATCATGGGTTCGGCTTACGGCGAGAGCGAGAAGCGGCTGCGCGAGATTTTCGAGGAAGCGGCCAAATCCGCGCCCTCGATCCTGTTCATCGACGAGATCGATTCGATCGCCCCCAAGCGCGGCCAGGTTTCGGGCGAAGCGGAAAAGCGCCTCGTCGCGCAGTTGCTGACGCTGATGGACGGGCTCCACGCCGGGGCCGGGATCGTCGTGATTGCCGCCACCAACCGCCCCGAAGCGATCGACGAGGCGCTGCGCCGACCCGGCCGGTTCGACCGCGAGATCGTCATCGGCGTGCCGGACGAATCCGGCCGCCGCGAGATCATCGGCATCCACACGCGCGGCATGCCGCTCTCCCCGGACGTCAGCCTCGACGAGCTGGCCCGCACCACCCACGGCTTCGTCGGCGCCGATATCGCGGCGCTGGCCCGCGAGGCGGCGATTGAGGCGGTGCGGCTGATCATGCCGCAACTCGATCTTGAAGCGCAGACGATCCCTGTCGAAGTGCTGGAAAGCCTCTCGGTTACCCGCGAAAATTTCCTCGAGGCGCTCAAGCGTGTCCAGCCCTCGGCGATGCGCGAAGTGATGGTGCAGGTGCCCACCGTCGGCTGGGAGGATATCGGCGGGCTGGGCGAGGCGCAGATGCGCCTGAAGGAAGGCGTCGAGCTGCCGCTACGCAATCCCGACGCGTTCCGCCGCCTCGGCATTCGCCCCGCCAAGGGCTTCCTGCTCTATGGCCCGCCCGGCACCGGCAAGACCCTGCTGGCCAAGGCGGTCGCCAAGGAGGCGGAAGCCAACTTTATCTCGGTCAAATCGTCCGACCTGCTGTCGAAATGGTACGGCGAGAGCGAACAGCAGCTGTCGCGCCTGTTCGCCCGCGCCCGCCAGGTCGCGCCTTGCGTCATCTTCATCGACGAGATCGACAGCCTGGTGCCGGCGCGCGGCAGCGGCGGCAGCATGGGCGAGCCGCAGGTCACCGCGCGGGTGGTCAACACCATCCTGGCCGAGATGGACGGGATGGAAGCGCTCAACTCGATCGTGCTGATCGGCGCAACCAACCGTCCCGGGCTGGTCGATCCCGCCCTGCTGCGCCCCGGCCGGCTCGACGAGCTGATGTACGAGGGCACCCCCGACGAGGCGGGGCGCGCGCATATCCTCAAGATCCACACCGCCAAGATGCCGCTGGCCAAGGACGTCGACTTGGCCAAAATCGCCGCCGAGACCGAGCGCTTCACCGGCGCCGACCTCGAGGACGTGGTCCGCCGCGCCGGCCTGATCGCCATCCGCACGATGGGCGAGGACGCCACGGAAGTGACGGGCGCCCATTTCACCGAGGCCCTGAAGGACAGCCGCGCCACTGTCACCCCGGAGATGGAAGAAGAATACGCCAAGATGAAGAGCGAACTGAAACGCCGGGCGATGGATGTGAACC
>JANMCD010000262.1:0-5973 GCA_031360905.1 Novosphingobium sp. | reverse complement strand
GTTCGAATACGACGTCTCACCCTACATCGAACGGATTGCGCCAATTCCGCTTTTGATGATCGTCGCGGAGGAGGATATCTCGACCCCGACCGACATTGCGCTCAAGGCGTATCAGCGCGCCCTCGAACCAAAGCAATTGCTCTTGGTTCCGGGCGATCATTACGGCTCCTACATCGAAGAATTCGAAGCGACCTCGATTGCCGCGCGGGACTGGTTCACCAAGCACCTGAGCGGATGAGATATACTCGTGACCAATGCAGGGGTTTCGAATTTTGTGGTCGTTCTGGGAGCAAATTGTTGCGGCCCATTCGCGTATGTTGGGAAGGATAATCCGTGAGCAATGATAGACTGGCAGGCAAGGTCGCAGTGGTCACCGGTGGTGGATCAGGAATGGGCGCGGCAATGGCCGAACTCTTTCACGCTAACGGTGCGCGGGTGGTCATCGCCGATGTCTCGGGCAAGCAGGATGAACTAGCCGCGAAGCTGGGTGATCGGTGCCGGGCGATCAAGGCCGACGTGTCGAACAGCAAGGATGTTCAGACGATGTTGAACCTGGCCGTCGATTCCTTCGGCCGGCTCGACGTCCTTTGCAACAACGCAGGTATTCAAGGCTCGTTCGCACTGACCGCTGATTACGGTGAGGCTGACTGGGATGAGGTGATGGCGGTCAATCTTCGCGGCGTATTTTTGGGAATGAAATTTGCCATTCCCCACATGCTAGCGACAGGCGGCGGTTCCATCGTCAACACATCGTCGATGGCGGCAATGGTTGCCTTCCCGTCGCTGCCAGCCTATTCCGCCTCGAAGGGCGCTGTTGCAATGCTCACGAAAGTGACCGCGGCCGAATATGCTTCCCAAGGAATACGCATCAACGCCGTACTGCCCGGAGCAATCGATACGGTTATGGCGCGCGCAATGCGGCCCGATATCATCGAAGGTGCGATCGCGGCGACATTAATGGGCAGGATCGGACAGCCGAGCGAGGTTGCAAATCTTGCTTTGTTCCTTGCAAGCGATGAATCTTCTTTCATCACCGGAACGCTCATCCCGGTCGATGGGGGATATACTTTAGTCTGAAACGCCTAGGGCAGCCCAAGCGGGATCTGCTCGGCAAACGGATCCAGCTTGCTTGGCCGCTCGGGAATCTTGAACTTCGGTTCTACCGTGCCGGCCCGCAGATACTTGCGGATCGTGTTGCGCGACAAACCGGTGCGCCGCTCTATCTCCCGGATCGGCATCCCTTCGCGGAGATGCCAACCGGATTACGCTCAATAACGCCATGTCGATCACTCCAAAAATCCCCTAACCCAACAGCGAAGGGGAAGTTCTAAACATGGGTCACCTCTCAGTGGAACTTATGCCCCTCCCGGGTCAGCTCTCAGTGCAAATCAACAGTCTTGGCTCACGCCTCGGTTTTGACCTGCCGGATTGCCAATCGTAGATTGCCGCCGGCCGCGGACAGGGAGGCGGCGCTGTGTTCAGGCGTTGCGCCAAGGGCGATCAGCGCCGCCAGCCTGATGTCATCGCCAGCCTGGAGCAGCGCTGCTTCGGCCGCGGCACGCTCCACCCGCGCGATGTCGCAGATCATCTGCACGGCCCGGCGCCGCAGCTTGTCGTTGGACACGCGCATGGCGATCATGAGGCCATTATAAACCCGCCCCAGCCGTAGCATCACCGCGGTCGAGAACAGGTTCAGCGCGATCTTCTGGGCCGTGCCCGCCTTCATCCGCGTCGAGCCGGCGACAACTTCGGCGCCGGTGTCGAGGAAAATGGGATGCGCGGCGATGTGCAGCAGCGGCGTTCCGCTATTGCCGGCAAGCCCGATCGTCAGGGCCCCGCTAGCCTGCGCGGTACGGACGGCAGCGACGGTGTAGGGTGTCGTGCCGCTCGCCGCGACGCCGACCACCACGTCGTCAGGCGTCGGCGCCGCAGCGCGCATGGCCGCCTCGGCTGCACCCGCGTCGTCCTCCGCTCCCTCGACGCTGGCCAGCAGCGCATCCGTTCCGCCCGCCAGCAGATAGACCAGACGCTCGCTGGCCCAGCCAAAGGTCGGCCCGAGTTCCACCCCGTCCTGAACCGCGATCCGCCCCGAAGTGCCCGCCCCGACGTAAATCAGCCGGCCGGCGGTTTCGCCAAGACGGGCCGCCGCCGCCTCCGCGGCCCGGGCGATCGCTGAGGCCTGCGCCTGCACCGCTCCTGCCGCTGCAAGCTGACCTTCGAGCATCGCCGCGACGGCGTCGCCAGTCGGCCAGAGATCGAGATTGGCGTAGCGGCTGCTGAAGTCCTCGGTCGGCAATGCGGTCTCTCCCTCGTCGCTACTTCGGTCCAAAGCCGTGGCCGGTTCCATACCATCTTGCCAGCATCGTCGATGCCGGTAACGATGCACGCCATGGACCTGTACCTTGGAATCGACGCCGGCGGCACCCACACAAGGGCACGGCTGGTGCGAGCCGACGGGCGGATCCTGGGCACGGGCGAGGCGGGCGCAGCCAATACCCCGCGCGGGCTGCCGCAAGCGCTGCGGGCGATTTCGGATTGCTACGCCCAGGCCTTGGCCGAAGCCGCGCTGAGCGCGGCCGAAATCGCGTCGATCCGCGCAGGCATCGGCACCGCCGGCCTCAATCGCCGCGGCTTCCTGCAAGGGCTCAAGGCGCACGACTTTCCCTTCCGCTCCACCGCCTTTGCCAGCGATGCGGCGATTGCCAACCTCGGCGCGCATGCCGGCGAAGACGGGGCGATTGTCATCGTCGGCACCGGCAGCGTCGGCTTTGGCCGGGTCGGCGACCAGATTTTCACCCTCGGTGGTTACGGCTTTCCGGTATCCGACGAAGGCAGCGGGGCCGAACTCGGCTTGCGCGCGATCCGGCGCTCGCTCTGGGCCCGCGACGGACGCATCGCTCCCTCCGCCATGACCGATGCGGTGCTCGACCATTTTCATGGCTTGGCGAGCGAGATCGTCGACTGGACGGCGCGGGCTACCCCCGCCGACTACGGCGCATTCGCCCCGCTGGTGCTCGACCATGCGGACCGGGGCGACACGGTTGCGGAATTGATCGTGCAGGACGCAGGCCGGCGGATCGAAGCGATGATCCGCACCCTGTTCGCTTTTGGCGCGCCGCAATGCAGCCTCATGGGCGGGGTCGCCGCGCGGATGCGGGAGTGGCTCGCCCCCAGCATCCGGGCGCGGCTGCGTGAGCCGCTTGGCGATGCGCTGGATGGCGCCGTGCTGCTCGCCCGCCGGCGAGCCGAGCAGGAATGAGGCTCGGGTCCAGTGTGGCTACCGGCCCAGTGCAACCCGCTGCGATTCCCCGTTGATCCAGGTTTCGCGGACCATTCCCTGGGCATCGGCAAGCACCAGATCGGCGCGCAGCCCCGGCGCAATCGCACCGCGTCTGTCCGACATCCCGAGCACCCACGCCGGCACCGCGCTCGCCATCCGGACGGCTATCGCATAATCCACCCGCATCAGACGCACCGCGTTGCGCACCGCCTCGGCCATGTTGAGATCGGATCCGGCGAGCGTGCCGTCCGGCGCGGCACAGCGGCCACGCTCGGCGACGATGCGCCTTCCGCCCAGCACAAACTCCCGCGCCTCCCATCCCACGGTGGGCATGGCATCGGTGACCAGCGCCAGCCGCTCCGCCCCCTTCGCCGCCAGCGCGATGCGCAGGCTCGCCGCATGGACATGATGGCCATCGGCGATCAGCCCGCACCAGCTTTCACGGCTGTCGAGCGCGGCGCCGACCACGCCCGGCTCCCGGCCATCAAGCTGGGTCATCGCGTTGAACAGATGGGTGAAGCCGGTCAGCCCTTCGTCAAGGCCCGCCTGGATGTCGTCATATGTCCCTGCCGTGTGACCGGCGGCGACCACCACGCCCCGCGCCACCAGCGCGCGAATGGCACCAGGCGGCGCCAGTTCCGGCGCCAGCGTGACCAGCGTGCAGCCGCGCTGTAGCGAGGACAGGAGTTCGATGGCGTCCGCATCGAGGATCCTGAACCGCGACGCGTCGTGGATGCCCTTTTTCTCCGGATTGAGGAACGGCCCCTCGATATGGATACCGAGCACGCCCGGCACGCCCCGCGCGATGGCCGCATCGACCGCCGCGATAGCGCGCGCGGTGACCTCAAGATCGACGCTGATGAGAGTCGGCAGGAAACCGGTGGTGCCGAAGCGCCGGTGCGCTTCCCCGATCCTGGCGATGCCATCGACCGTCGGCTGGTCGTTGAACAGAATGCCCCCGCCGCCATTGACCTGCAGGTCGATGAAGCCGGGGAGAAGGTCGCCCGCCAATCGGCGCTTGTGCACATGCGCCGGGCAGTCGCTGGACGGCATCACCGCGGCGATCACCCCGTCGTCCACAAGCACGCAGTGGTCCAGCGCGAAACCGGCGGGCGTCAGCACGCGCGAAGCCTGAAGCGCGACCGGGTTCATCGGGTCTTGGTCACTTTGCGCAGATGCGGCGGGGAATCGGGATCGAACCCGCGCGCCACGCTCAACGCTGCCGCAAGGCGGTAGGCGCTCTGAACCGCGGCGAGCGGGGCAATCCACGGATAGAGCCCAGGCAGAGACGGCAGCTCCAGCGCGCCCGGCTGCTGGCACCCGGTCAGCATGACTGTTGCTCCGCGGGAAACGAAGTCCCCGGCGAGCGCCGCGAACGCGGCCTGCCCTTCGTCGTAGGGGGCCAGCATGATCACCGGAAAACCGGGGCCGACCAGCGCCATCGGCCCGTGCTTCACTTCGGCCGCGCTGAACGCTTCGGCGTGAAGGCAGGACGTCTCCTTGAGTTTAAGGGCCAGCTCCTGGGCAATGGCCAGGCTCGGTCCCCGGCCGAGCACAAACACACCTTGCGCTGCGATGAGGGCCGCGACTGCGGCCGACCAGTCAAGCCCCCAGGCCCGCCGGAGCACATGCGGGACATCGCCGAGCGCGCCGTGCAGCTCGCTGTCGTCCGTCCAGGCCGCGATCAGCTGAAGGATGACAAACAGCGAGGCGATGAACGTTTTCGTCGCGGCCACGCTCCGTTCGGGACCGGCCAGCATGGGAATTACCACCTCGGCGGCCTGCGCCAGCGGCGAGTGCGGATCATTGACCACGGCGACCACCAAGGCGCCGGCCTCGCGTGCCGCGCGCGCCGAGACGACGATGTCGGGGCTCTGGCCCGATTGCGAAATGGCGAGAAACAGGGTGCCCCGCAGCTTGCGCCAGGGGGTCGCATAGAGCGATGACATCGAAGGTGCGTAAGACGCGACGGGCGTCAGGGCGCGGGTCTCGATCAGATATTTCGCAAAGGTGGCGGCATGATCGGAACTTCCTCGTGCACAGGTCAGAACCAGCGGCGGGTCGAGATCGCGCAGCCGCTGGCCGAGCAGGCGCATCGGCGTCCGCAGATCGCCGAGTTGCCGTTCGGCGACGGCAGCGGCTTCAGCCGCTTCCGCAAACAGGAGGGTATGCTCGGCTTCGCTGGCCACCCGCGAACCTATCGTCGCTCAATACGGATTTGTCGAGGTGGGCGCGCGGAAGATGGAAACGGCGCCGTTGCTGAAAGCACGCACGTCGAGGGCCGGTGGGATCAGAAGCCCCAAAATCGGCAGTTCCCATCGCCTGCCGGGACTAGCCGGGCATTCGCCGGTTCCACAGCCGGCCGGCTTCCTCATGGCTGAGCCGGCGCGGTCCCTCGGCGCCACACCCTTGGCACATGACGGCGAAATGCTTGGCATAGACATGTTCGTAAAAGCGCACATCGCTCGACCCACAAAAGGGACAGGGCGACAGATGCAGATCGGACACGATCAAACGCCGGCGCATGTTTTCCGGTTCCGACATTCGCCTCCCCTAGCAGATTGCGGTCGCTCTCCCTATGCTTCACTCCGCGTGCATCTTTGTCCCTCGGCCGCCTTGCTTTGATGGCCTCAGTTAGACCGCTCTACCTGCTCGTCAAATCAGCCAAGAACTCCGATGCAGGCGCAACACCG
>JANMCD010000255.1:0-8767 GCA_031360905.1 Novosphingobium sp. | reverse complement strand
GCCGACGTGGTGCTGGTCAACACCTGCGGCTTCCTCGATTCGGCCAAGGAAGAGAGCCTCGCCGCAATCGGTGAAGCCATTGCCGAGAATGGGCGGGTGATCGTCACCGGTTGCATGGGCAATGAGGCCGAGGCGATCCGGGCGAAATTCCCCGCCGTGCTCGCGGTTACCGGCGCTCACCAGTATGAAGCGGTGGTCGCGGCTGTGCACCAGGCCGCGCCGCCCTCACAAGGCCCGTTCATCGATCTCGTCCCCCAGCCCGACGTCAAACTCACCCCGCGGCACTACAGCTATCTCAAGATTTCCGAGGGCTGCAATCACAGTTGCAGCTTCTGCATTATTCCGCAATTGCGCGGAAAGCTGGCGAGCCGGCGGATCGACGCGGTGCTGCGCGAGGCGGAGAAGCTGGTCGCGGGCGGCACCCGCGAGCTGCTGGTGATCAGCCAGGATACCTCGGCCTATGGCGTCGATATCGGCCATGAGGCGCGCGGCTGGCATGGCAGGCAGGTGCGCGCGCAGTTGACCGATCTTGCGCGGGAACTGGGGCAACTCCGTACTCCGGAAGGCCAGACGCCCTGGGTGCGGCTGCATTATGTCTACCCCTACCCCCATGTCGATGCGGTTATCCCGCTGATGGCGGAAGGTCTGCTGACGCCCTATCTCGACATCCCGTTCCAGCACGCCAGCCCGAAGGTGCTGAAGGCGATGAAGCGCCCGGCGAATGAGGCCAAGGTGCTGGGACGGCTGAAGCAATGGCGCTCGATCTGCCCCGACATCGCCGTGCGGTCGAGCTTCGTGGTCGGCTTTCCCGGAGAGACCGAAGACGATTTCGCTTACCTGCTCGATTGGCTTGAGGAGGCCCAGCTCGACCGCGTCGGCGCCTTCCGCTTCGAGCCGGTCGCCGGCGCCGCCGCCAATGCGCTCCCCGGCGCCGTGCCGGAGGCGGTCAAGGAGGAGCGCTACGCCCGGCTGATGGAGAAGACCGCTTCGATCAGCGCCGCCAGGCTCGCGGCCAGGATCGGCCGCACCCTTCCTGTGATCATCGACGAAGTGGGCGAGCCCGATGCCGACGGCGACGTTGGTGCAACCGGGCGCTCGCAGGCTGACGCGCCGGAGATCGATGGCTCGGTACTGATCCGCCAGGCCCCCGCCGGCCTGTCTCCGGGAGATTTTGTCGAGGTGCGGATCGAGGATGCCGATGCGTTCGATTTATTCGGCGTTATTTCCAGTAAATAGTTCTGTACTTGCGATTACAACGACTGCCCTGTCGGGTTTCGCACTGATAAAATCGCTAAAGTGAGGGCATAGCGGCTTTGCCTTTTCAGGCATTCCTCCCGAACTTTTATGGGGCCGGTCTCATGCCGGCCCTTTTTTCGTTGGCGGTCCATCCCGTCACGGACCGCATCGCCCGCTCCCGCCGGGCGCGATTGCTTTCGCCGAGGTTTGTCGCAAAACTGTCATAACACCGTCGCCAGATTGAAACATCGGCTGCTTAAGCGCGCCCCATGGCGAGGCATTTGACCTCGCCTGCCGATTGCAACCGATAGGGGCACTGATGAAACGCGTTACCAAGATCGTCCTGGGGCTTGCTGCCGCCAGCGCCATTGCCGCTCCGGCCTATGGCCAGATGCGGCGCAACATACGGATTGTCGGATCCTCCACCGTATACCCGTTCGCGAAGGCAGTGGCCGAACGCTACAGCCGCGCCAATCCGAGCATACCCGCGCCCATCGTCGAATCGACCGGAACCGGTGCCGGCATGAAGCTGTTCTGCGCCGGCGTCGGCGCCAACCACCCGGACATCACCAATGCCTCGCGCCGGATGAAGCTCTCCGAATTCCGCAGCTGCGCGGCCAATGGCGTGTCGCAGATCACGGAAATCCAGGTCGGCCTCGACGGTCTTGCCGTGGCGACCGCCCGCGCCACCGGCATCTCGAACCTGACGACCCAGGAACTCTATTACGCGCTCGCCAAGACCCCCTTCGGCAAGCCAAACAAGACCAAGACCTGGCGCGACGTCAAGAGCAGCTTTCCGGCCATTCCGATCAAGATCTACGGACCGCCATCGACGTCGGGCACGCGTTCCTCGGTCGAGGATTTGCTGATGGAACCGGGCTGCGCGACCAGCCCGGCCATGGCGGCAATGAAGAAGCCCAACGAAGCGCGCTACAACGCGATCTGCAAGACCGTCCGCGATGACGGCGTCTATGTGGAGTCGGGCGAGAACGACAACCTCATCGTCCAGAAGCTCGCCGGCAATCCCAACACCGTGGGCCTTTTCGGCTACTCCTTCCTCGAGGAGAACCAAGACAAGCTCAAGGGTATTTCGCTGAACGGCGTGGCGCCGACCTATGAGACCATCGCCAGCTTCCGCTATCCGGGCGCGCGGGCGATGTATATCTACGTCAAGAACGCGCATCTGAACGCCATTCCCGGCGTCCGGGCCTTTGCCGCCGAGTTTGTCCGCGAAACGACATTCGGCCCGACCGGATATCTCCGGCAGGCCGGTCTCATCGCGCTTGGCGACGCCATCCGCCTGCGCAGCCAGCGCTTCGCCACCAGCATGACGCCGATGACCTCGGCCGGCCTCAAGTGAGAACTCCTAAAATGAAAAAAGCAATCTCCAGCCGCACGGCCTGGCTCATCATGGCCAGCGTCAGCACTCTTGCTCTTTCGCCTATGGCCTATGCGCAATCGGCCGAAAAAGAAGCCGAACCGCCCGCCGACGCGCCTTCGCCGGACGATCCATCGCTCCTGACGGTCGGCCAGGAAGAGGCCAGTCGCACGGCATCGGATTCGCGCACTGCGGTGCTCGAAGCCCAGATCGCCGGCCTCCAGGCGCAGCTCGATGCGCTTAAGGTGCAGGTGACCAAGGCCTCGCCGACGTGGAAGGGCGCGCCGCTGCTCGAAGACAAGGACGAGGGCTGGAGCTTCAAGGTCCGCGGACGGCTGATGCTCGATGCCGCATACGCCGGCAAGCCCGACAATTTCATCGTCAATCGCAACCTCGGCTTCAACGCCCGCGTCCGCCGCGCCCGCATCGGCGTGGAAGGCGCCATTCCGGGCGGCTTCGGCTACAAGGCGGAAGTCGATTATGCCAATAGCGTGATCGGCTTCGGCGACGTCATCCTCACCTACGCCCCCACCAACAAACCGTTCGCTTTCACCCTGGGCAACCACGAATCGCTCGATGGCATGGAGCAGCAGACGAGTTCGCGCTGGTCGAGCTTTATTGAGCGGGCGCAGGTCAACGACGCCTTCGTCAATACCCGCCGGCTGGGTCTTTCTGCCGGTTACAAGTCGAGCGACAATCTGTTCCGCCTGGACGCGGGCATTTTCGCCGCGCATTCGATCGATGCCTCGATCGATAACAAGGGCTGGATCGGCGCGGCGCGCATGAGCTATAATCCGTTTGTCGGCAATGGCTTCGTCCACCTCGGGGCGAGCTACCAGCACCGCCAGTTCCAGGCCAATAATAATGGCGTGGCGTCGGTCGCAACGGGCGCACCTTCGACCAACCAGTTTGCCCGCTACCGCGCGCGCCCATTCCTGCAGACGACCGACCAGCGATTTGTCGATACCGGCAACATCGCCGCGCGTGGCGACGACATCTTCGGGGTCGAAGCTTACGGCGTGTTCAAGTCGCTCCACCTGGGCGGCGAGGGGCAGATGCTCAAGGTTCGCACTTACCGGCCCGGCGACATTGCCACTGGGCTCAATGCCTTTACGCCCGGCACCGGCCAGACCGCCGCGACCGCAACCGGCGTGACGCCGTTCGAAAACCCGACCTTCTGGGGCGGCCATTTCGAAGTCGGCTACTTCCTCACCGGCGAGACCCGCGGCTACAAGAACGGGCTGTGGGACCGCACTAAAGTCCTGCATCCCGTCGGCAAGGGCGGCATGGGCGCATTCCAGCTTATCGGCAGGTTCGATTACCTCGATCTCAACGACGCCAAGCTGATTTCTGCGCCGACCACCACCTTCGCCACCGGCGTAACCTCGCTCGCCGCCGTCACCAGCCGCGAAGCGCGGGGCGGGACGCAAATGGGCTTCCTCGCCGGCCTGACCTGGATCCCGACTGACTATGTCCGCTTCCTGGCGAACTATATCCACACCGAGGTCAAAGGCGGGCCATTCGCGGCCGCAGCCAAACCGACATCGACAGCGCCGGTCAATGAACGCAAATATGCGACCGATTCATTCGCAATCCGCGCGCAGATCGACTTCTGATCGATAGATATTCGGCACCGGCCACCTCATCCAGCTTGGCTGGAGAGGTGGCCGGCAGCCCTGCACGGCGCGGTAAAGTTTCCGCAGCATTGGCGTGCTCCTGAGGGCCCGGCTTCTACAGCAGCACTTTCGCCAATTCGCGCCACGTCTCGCGCGCGCCTTCAAGGCCAGCGCCGGTGATCGCCTGGATGCAGACATGATCGGCGCCGGCGTCGTGGTGCGCTTTCACCCTCTCGGCGATCTGGGCGGCGCTGCCCCAGGCGAAGATGCCGTCGACCAGCCGGTCGCTGACCGTGGCGATGTCTTCCTCGGAATAGCCAAGACGGCGCCAGCTGTTGGTGTAGTTCGGCAGCGTCAGATACATTGCCAACGCCTCGCGCACGAGAGCGCGGGCTTTGGCGGGGTCGCTCTCCAGCACCACGCCCAGTTCGGGTGCCAGCAACTTGCCAGGCCCAAGAATGCCGCGCGATTCTGCCGTATGGCGAGGATCGACCAGATAGGGATGCGCGCCGCCGGTGCGCTTGCCGGCGAGCGCCATCATCCGCGGGCCGAGCGCCGCAACGCACATCGCGTCCTCGGGCAGACCGGCGGCTTCGGCCTGATCAATCCATGAGCGCACCTTGGCGACCGGCTTCATCCAGCCGTCGCCGATGAGCGGCGCGTGACTTACGCCGATCCCCAAGCAGAGCCGCGCCTGCCGGTCGGCCGACTGCCCCTTCCACCAGGCCGCGACATCGGCAGCTTCCTGCTTCCAGATATTGATGATGCCAGTGGCGATGACGATCCGCCGGGTCGCCGACAGCAGCCGGTCGACATCCCCCAGCACCGCATCGTCGATCCCGCCAGGGATCCACAGCGCACCGTAGCCCAGTTCGTCGAGCTCGGCCGCGGCCTCGTCAATTGCGGCGGCATCGCCGAAGCGCAATTCCATCGACCAGACGCCGACGCGTCCCATTTGCGGTGTCATATTTTGCTCCCTAATGGTTTTCCTGCTCCGCTCTCTAGGTGCCCTGGCGCTAAGGCGGCAAGCACCTTTCGCCCGGACAGTGCTGGAAGGCCCAGCCACTCCTCGCTGATGCAAGGCCAAACCGTTTACAGCCAGCCGATCCGCCGGAAGCGCAGCCACAGGCCCAGGCAGATCAGGCCGATCCCCGAGACCACCGCGAAGTAGCCGTAGCGCCACTCAAGCTCCGGCATGAATTTGAAGTTCATCCCGTAAATCCCGGCAATCGCCGTCGGCACCGCAAGGATCGCGGCCCATGCGGCGAGTTGCCGGGTCATGGTGCCCTGGCGGTGCTGTTCGAGAAAGCTCGACGTCTCGACAATGCTGGCAAGCGTCTCCTTCAACGCCCGCATCCGCGCCAGCGCTCGCCGGACATGATCGAGCACGTCGCGGAACCAGATCTGGGCCGAGAGATCGACCGCAGGCAGGCTGGTAGTGGCGAGCCGCTCGCAGACTTCCTCCATCGGCCCGATAATCCGTTCGAACCGGCGCAACTGCCGGCGCAGGCGGAAAATTCGGCGGATGGTCGAAGGCTCCGGGAAGAATTCAATCGCGCGCTCCTCCATCGCCTGGACCGCAGTCTCCAGCCGGTCCATGATCGGCTGATAACCATCGACGATGAAATCAAGAATGGCGTGGGCGACGAAGTCCGCCCCTTCGGCCAACCGTTCGGTATTAAGCTCCAGCCGCTCGCGCAGTTTGGCGTGCGCCCTGCCCGAGCCAAAGCGCACGGTGACGATGAAGTCGGTCCCGAGAAAAATCGCTGTCTGGCCATAGGCAATGGTTTCGCCTTCCTCGATCGCGGCGGTGCGGGCGACAATGAACAGATGCTTGCCGAACACTTCGACCTTGGGTGCCTGCTGAGGATTGAGCGCATCCTCCACTGCCAGTGGATGCAGGCCGAACTGGCCGCGGACCAGCTCCATTTCCTCCGGCAAGGGTTCGGCAAGACCGACCCAGTCGAACACGTGCGGCGGCTGCTCGCCGCGCGGCGCGCCGTCGATGGCGATGGCATGTTCGGAAGAAGCGCCGGCGGTATAGCGGCGAGCGGCAATGACAGGCATGGCGGGCTTGTGGCAAAACCGGGCGCAACTGGCAATCCGCCGCCGGATTGATTATTAGGTTTGCGGAATTACCGGCGCCAACCGCTTCCCCTTTGCCCATTCCCCTCTATGTCCTAACCCAGCGCCATGCCCGATTCTTCGAACAACCCCGGTCGCGTCTACACCGCCGCCCTGATCGTTATCGGCGACGAGATTCTCTCGGGCCGCACGCATGACAGGAACATCGCCCAGATCGCCAGCTGGCTCGGTGTTCAGGGCATTCGGCTTAAGGAAGTTCGCGTTGTCGGCGACAATACCGCGGCGATTGTCGAGGCGGTGAACACGCTGCGGGCCCGCAACGACTATCTGTTCACGACCGGCGGGATCGGCCCGACGCATGACGACATCACCGTCGATGCCGTCGCCGAGGCGCTCGGGCTCGAGGTTGAAATCCATCCGGTGGCGCGCAAGATCCTCGAGGATTACTATGAGACGCGCGGCGGGGTGAACGAGGCGCGGCTGCGGATGGCGCGGGTGCCGGGCGGCGCCCTGCTGATCCCCAACCGCTATTCCGGCGCACCCGGCATCCGCATCGGCAATGTCTTCCTGATGGCCGGCGTTCCGCAGATTACCGCCGGCATGCTCGATGCGCTGTCGGGCACGCTCGCGGGCGGCGCATTGCTGCTCAGCGAAACCGTTGGCTGCTGGGTGGGGGAAAGCGAAGTCGCCGAGCTGCTGCGCGATACCGAAAAGGCTCATGATTCGTGCCAGATCGGCAGCTATCCATTCTGGCGTGACGGGCGCAACGGCGCCAATTTCGTGATCCGCTCGGTCGATGCCGAAGACCTGGCTGCCTGTAGCCGCGCTTTGGCGGATGCGCTGGAGTCAATAAGCAAGCCGGCTGTACCGGGAGGCATCTGAGCCTGGCCGAAGATAGGTCCGCCGTCGTCCAGGCGACCCTCGATTTGCGCCTGAAGCGAAAAGGGCCGGGAAGGTTTCCCCGCCCGGCCTTTCGAATTCGTCTGGAGCTAACGCTCAGCCGCCCTGAAGCTGCGCCACGTCGATCTTGAGACCTGGGCCCATCGACGAGCTGACGGCGATCTTCTGCAGATATTTGCCCTTGGCCCCGGCCGGCTTGGCCTTGACGATGGCATCGACAAACGCGTCGAAATTGGCGCGGATGGCATCATCAGAGAAGCTCATCTTGCCGATGCCGGCGTGGATGATGCCGGCTTTTTCTACGCGGAACTCGATCTGCCCGCTCTTGGCCGCCTTGACCGCTTCGGCGACATTGGGGGTGACGGTACCGAGTTTCGGATTTGGCATCAGCCCCTTGGGGCCGAGCACCTTGCCGAGGCGGCCGACGATACCCATCATGTCTGGCGTGGCGATGACGCGGCCGTAATCGAGATTGCCTGCCTGCATGTCCTCCAGCAGATCCTCGGCACCCACCTTGTCGGCACCGGCGGCGAGCGCGGCCTCGGCCTTGTCGCCGCGCGCGAACACCGCGACCTTGACATCCTTGCCGGTGCCCGAAGGCAGCGTCACCATGCCGCGCACCATCTGGTCGGCGTGGCGGGGATCGACGCCGAGGTTGAGCGCGACTTCGACAGTTTCATCGAACTTGGCAGTCTTGAGATCGCGCAGCAGCTTGAGCGCCTCATTGACGCCGTAAAGCTTCTGGTTGTCGCCCAGCTTCGCGGCGAGGGCTTTATTGTTCTTGCTCGGTTTGGTCATCGGATCAGCCCTCCACCACTTCTAGGCCCATCGAGCGGGCGGAGCCTTCGATGATCTTGGTCGCCTGATCGATGTCATTGGCGTTGAGATCGGCCATTTTCGTCTGGGCGATTTCGGCAAGCTGCGAGCGCCGAATCGTGCCGGCGGAAATCTTGCCGGGCTCCTTCGAGCCGGATTTGAGATTGGCGGCCTTCTTGATCAGAAAGCTGGCGGGCGGGGTCTTGGTGACGAAGGTGAAGCTGCGGTCGGCAAACACGGTGATGATCGTCGGCAGCGGCGTGCTGCGCTCGACGTCCTGCGTGGCCGCGTTGAACTGCTTGCAGAATTCCATGATGTTGACACCGCGCTGGCCGAGCGCCGGGCCGATCGGCGGCGCCGGCTTGGCATCGCCCGCAGGCACCTGCAGCTTGATATAGCCTTCTATCTTCTTGGCCACGGAGGGCCTCCTTTCTTCCTGTTGGCCTGAACCGGGCCTCAGAGTGAGCGGTCAAACAGAGGCCCGAAGGCTTCCTCCCGCGTGGAATCGGCCCGAAGGCCGATGCGCGCGCCGATAACGGGATCGGCGTGCGAATGCAAACTGGTTGATCACTTTTCCCGCCAGCAACGAGCAGAACTACTTCGATAATTCCACATGCTCGAAATCCAGTTCCACCGGCGTCGCCCGACCGAAGATCGAAACCGAGACTTTGACCCGGTTCTTGTCGAAATCGAGTTCCTCGACCATGCCGTTGAAGCTGGCGAAGGGACCATCGAG
>JANMCD010000253.1:0-1821 GCA_031360905.1 Novosphingobium sp. | reverse complement strand
TTCCTGGCTTCGTCCCCGACCGAAAGGATGCGCAGCAGGGTGATCTGCTGGCGGTGGCCGTTGCGGCGGCGATAATTGTGCCGGCGGCGCTTCTTGAAGACGATGACCTTTTCGCTCTTGGCCTGAGCGATGATCTCGGCGGACACCACGACCTTGGCAACATCGGCGAGCGCGCCGTCATTGCCGGCGAGCAGGACTTCGCCCAAAGTGATCGTATCACCGGCTTCACCAGCAAGCTTTTCGACCGCGATCTTGTCTCCGGCGGCAACGCGATATTGCTTGCCGCCCGTGCGCACAACTGCGAACATGGTACCCTTACCTGTCAAATTCTGCGGTGCCGGCGATGCACCAAAGCCCCGCTGGAAGCAGGGCCGGAAAGAGAGGTGCCCCTAGTCGAAGGGATTTTCACTGTCAACCAAGCATCGGGCTCTGGCGAAGACCTTTGGCCGTGCTAAGGCGGGCGATGATGCGTGCCCCGACTGGCCTTTTCATTGCGGCGTTTATCCTCGCCCTTCCGGCCTGCGCGGCCGATACGGCGAACTATCCGTCCCTGGCGCGGCGGCCGGCGGAACGGGCGGCGAGCAATACCCCGACGGCAGCCCCCGCGCTGGTTCCAACCGCACCGGACGCCGAACTGCCAGCGCGGCTCGCCGCATTGGTCGAACGGGCGCGTGATGCCGATGCGCGCTTCGCCTCGCTGCGGGATCAGGCGGAACGCGCGGTCGCGGCAGGCAGCGGCGGGGCGCCCGGCAGCGAAGGCTGGGCTGTCGCCAGCGTCGCACTTGCGAGCCTGGAATCGGCCCGCAGCGATGCGATGATCGCGCTTGCGGACCTCGACCAGCTCTACGCGGCCGCCCGGATCGAAAGCGGCGGCGATTGGGCCCCACTCGCCGCTGCCCGGGATCAGGTCACGGCCTTGATTGGCGAGGAGGACCGCATCCTCGCCGGATTGCGCGGCAGGCTCGGCGGTTAGGCAAGCTACCTCATCGCCGCCAATTATCACGCCCAGCGGCGGATATCTTTGAAATCCTGCGCACGCGGTTCGATCCAGCGCCACTTCCCGCCTGCCTTTTCGCGCTTCCAGAACCAACTTTCGCTCTTCAGGTGATCCATGGCGAACTGGGCCGCGGCAAAACCGTCGCGGCGATGGCGCGAGGCGGCGGCGACCAGCACGATGGCATCGCCGGGCGCCATCAGTCCGGAGCGGTGAACGATCAGCAAGCCGTCCAGCACCCACCGCCGGTTGGCATCCTGCGCCAGTGCCTGCATCGCCGGCAGGGTAAGCGGCTCATAATGCTGGAGTTCCAGCGCCTCGACGCTATCTCCTGCCCGCACCTGGCCGATAAAGCTGGCGATGCCGCCGGCCGCGGCATGGGCGTTGCTAAAACCGGCGAGTTCGGTCGCCGGGTCGAAGGGTGCTGAAGTAAGGCGGACGTCGCAGGCCATCTTAGCCGCCGCTGGTGTCTTGGTCATGTCAGCCTCCGCTGACGGGCGGCAGGAAAGCGAGTTCGTCGCCATCCTTGAGAGTGAGCGATGCGCGGTCGGAAATCAGCGCGCCGTTGAGCGCGAGCTTGATCCGCTCGGCGCTGAGCGCGCTGGCGAGTTGGGGTTCGAGCCGGGACAGCAGCAGATCGAGCGACGCTACAGCTTCAACCACCCGCTCAGCCCCGCCGGCGGCATCTTCCAGCCGGCCGAGAAACACCAGCTTCAGCGGCATGCTCAGCCACCCGTCATCGACATATGCCGCGCCAGCGCCGGCGCGCCGCCGGGCTTGTCGATGACGAAATGATGCCGCGCCGGCTTTATCTTCATCGCCACATC
>JANMCD010000215.1:0-1624 GCA_031360905.1 Novosphingobium sp. | reverse complement strand
CGAACCAGCCGGACACCTGATCGGCCATCCGCTGGATCGGGGCACGGCTACGCTGCGCTTCGGCCACCATTTGCACGATCCGCGAGAGCAGCGTTTCGCTGCCCACTTTTTCCGCGACCATGACGAAACTGCCGGTCTTGTTGAGCGAGCCTGCTATGACCTTGGCACCCGCCTCTTTGGTGACAGGCATGGATTCGCCCGTAACCAGCGATTCATCGATCGAGACCCGTCCCTCGGCAATGACACCGTCGACCGGTACCTTCTCGCCGGGGCGGACGCGCAAGTGATCGCCGACGATGACAAGGTCGAGCGTGACCTCCTCGTCCTGGCCATCGGCGGTGATCCTGCGGGCGGTCTTGGGGGCGAGATCGAGCAATGCCTTGATCGCGCCTGAGGTGCGTTCGCGCGCGCGCAATTCGAGCACCTGACCGAGCAGGACGAGGACAGTGATGACGGCTGCCGCTTCGAAATAGACCGGCACGGTCCCCATCGCGTCGCGAAAGGCTGGCGGAAACAGCCCCGGCGCGATATGGGCAACGAGGCTGTAGAGATAGGCGACGCCGACACCCATGGCGATCAGCGTGAACATGTTGAGGTGGCGCTATTTGAGCGAGGCCCATCCCCGCGTGAAGAACGGCCAGCCCGCCCACAGCACAACCGGCGTCGCCAGCACAAACTGGATCCAGTTAGATGTCTGCTTGCCGAAGAGCATCATGAGCCCGGTCAGATGCCCGCCCATTTCCAGCGCGAAGACCGGCAGCGTCAAAACGAGCGCGACCCAGAAGCGGCGGGTCATATCGGTGAGTTCAGCGCTTGGGCCCGTGTCCAGCGAGACCGTTGCCGGCTCAAGAGCCATCCCGCAGATTGGGCAGGAGCCTGGTCCAACCTGACGCACTTCGGGATGCATCGGGCAGGTATAAATGACATCGTTGGCCCCTGCGGGCGGCGATTCGGCATCGTTTGAAAGATATTGCTCCGGGCTTGCGACGAACTTGGCCCGGCATCCGGCGCTGCAGAAATGGTAATCGTGGCCCGCGTGAGTCGCGTGGTGTTCGCTCGCAACAGGATCCACCTTCATGCCGCAGACCGGATCTGTCGCGCCTTCTGCGCCCGTTTTCGCGCCACCGCAGCAGCTCGCGCCATGTTGGAGCGCCTTGTGATCAGTCGATGCCATATCGATTCTCCTTCAACGCATCATCATGTGGGGTCTGACATCATGTCAGGGTCAAGCGACTATTTTGCCTGTAACAAGGGAAACTGCTCAATCTGATCTTCGGGCTCGCCATTTGGAAAGAAACTGCCGGTGCGCGCAATGTAGCCGCGATAAGCATCACCAAATTCGGCAATGGCGGCTTTTTCATCATGACGCGCAAGGTGGACGTACATCACGACCAGAAGCGGATACATGGCCAGAGTCAGCAGGGTTGTCCATTGCAGCAGGAACCCGGTCAGGAACAGGATAATGCCGACTGTCAACGCCGGTATGGGAGGTGTCAATCAAATGCGAACCGCTCTCTGACGGACAGAGTCCCCCTACCGAGCGCCATGCCTCAGGCAGCAAGGCTCTGCCACACGGCCAGTGCGGCCGAGCGGCGCTGCTTGTAAGTGTTTCGATCAACGAGGT
>JANMCD010000190.1:0-3887 GCA_031360905.1 Novosphingobium sp. | reverse complement strand
TCGGTGCCAGAGGGCTTGCCCAATTCCTCGGTATAGGCGGGTACGGCATGGCCATCGATGGCACCGGCCTGATACTGGCCAGTGACGGTCTCCTCCGGGCCGACGAGGCGCAAGCTGCGCAACACTTTCACCTTCTCGTCGCGCACCGCGGTCGCCTCGTAACTCGCCGGCGGCTCCATCGCTACGAGGGCGAGGAGCTGAAGCATGTGGTTCTGGACCATGTCGCGCAGCGCGCCCGTGCCATCATAGAAACCGACCCGACCTTCAAGACCGACCGTCTCGGCGACGGTGATCTGGACATGGTCGATATGCGCCGCATTCCACAGCGGCTCGAACAAGATGTTGGCGAAGCGCAAGGCGAGAAGGTTCTGCACCGTTTCCTTGCCAAGATAATGGTCGATGCGAAAAATACGGTCCTCGGGAAAAGCGCGGGCGACCGCATCGTTGATGTGACGGCTGCTTTCGAGATCGGTGCCGAGCGGCTTCTCCAGCCCGATACGCACCCTGTCGCCCGCAAGGCCGCTGGCGGCGAGCCCGGCGATGGTGGGCTCGAACAGCGAGGGCGCGGTTGACAGGAAAATGGCCAGCCCGTTCGCCTCCGGACCAACCTTCTCCGCCAGCGCGCCAAAGCTGTGAACTTGCGAGGCATCGAGCGGCTGGTAAACGAGCCGTTCGAGAAACCCCTCGATTGCCGGCTTGCGGTGCTCGGGCAGATGTTTCTCCAGTGCCTCGCGGGCAAAGGCGCGGTAGCTGGCATCGTCGTGCGGCGAGCGCGCGGTGCCGACAATCCTGAGGCCTTCCGCCACCAGCCGGTCGGCATGAAGCGCGCAGAGCGAGGGCAGCAGCATCCGCTGCGCCAGATCCCCGGTCGCGCCGAAGATTAGCAGCCGGTCGGCAACGAAATTCATGGCGCCTTGCTCATGCTGGTCTCCGGCGCATTGGACTGCTCCGCCAGGCGTTCGGCAACCGCCGCCACGATTGGCGTCAGGGCCGCGCGGTCGGAAGCGAGCAACCGTGCCTTCATTCGCGGATCCCAGTACAGCCGGATATGCTCGGCGGTGGCGGCGACAGCTTCATCGTCGCCCTGCACGGCGAAATTGCGGGCGATTTGGTCGGCCATGTAAGCTAGGCGGGCTATTTCCATTTAATCTTCCCCGTTCCGGGGAGGTTTTCGTGGGCTGCAAACATCTTACTCCGCCGCCTCCGCCACAATCCGGCGCGACCGGGCGGTCAACTCGGCGTAATCCTCCTGCCACTCGCTCGGCCCGTTGGACGGCGCGATCTGAACCGCCGTCACCTTGTACTCGGGACAGTTGGTTGCCCAGTCGGAATATTCGGTGGTGACCACATTCGCTTGCGTCTCGGGATGGTGGAAGGTGGTATAGACCACGCCCGGCGCCACCCGGTCGGTGACATCGGCGCGCAGTGTGGTGGCGCCGGTGCGGCTGGCGAGACGGACCCAATCGCCCGTCTGGATGCCGCGGTTCTCGGCGTCCGACGGATGAATTTCCAGCAAATCCTCACCGTGCCAGGCGGTATTGCCGGTCCGCCGCGTCTGCGCGCCGACATTATACTGGCTAAGGATGCGCCCGGTGGTCAGCAGCAGCGGGTAGCGCGGCCCGGTCTTCTCGTCGGTCGCCACATAATCGGTGACGACGAACTTGCCGCGCCCGCGCACAAATCCGTCTATGTGCATGATCGGCGTGCCATCGGGCGCCGCTGCGTTCACCGGCCACTGCAGCGATCCCGCTTCTTCCAGCCGGGCGAACGACACCCCGGCGAAGGTCGGGGTCAGCCGGGCGATCTCGTCCATGATCTGCGACGGGTGGGTATAGCTCCAGTCGAGCCCCATGGCATTGGCCAGTGCCTGCGTCACCTCCCAGTCCTCAAGCCCGTTCACCGGCTCCATCACCTTGCGGACCAGCTGGATGCGGCGCTCGGCATTGGTGAAGGTGCCGTTCTTCTCGAGGAAGCTGGAGCCGGGCAAGAAGACATGTGCATAGTTGGCCGTCTCATTGAGAAACAGGTCGTGGACGATGACGCAGTCCATCGCCGCCAGCCCGGCAGCGACGTGGTGGGTGTTGGGATCGGACTGGAGGATATCCTCGCCCTGGATATAGATCGCCTTGAAGCTGCCATCGAGCGCGGCGTCGAGCATGTTGGGGATCCGCAGGCCCGGCTCGGGATCGAGGCTTACGCCCCAGTCCGCCTCGAACAGCGCGCGCGTATTTGCGTCGGAGATGTGGCGATAGCCGGACAGCTCGTGCGGGAAAGACCCCATGTCGCAGGCGCCCTGGACGTTGTTCTGGCCCCGCAGCGGATTCACCCCGACGCCCGGACGGCCGATATTGCCGGTCGCCATGGCGAGGTTGGCGATGGCCATCACGGTCGAGCTGCCCTGGCTGTGTTCGGTAACGCCGAGCCCGTAATAGATCGCGCCGTTACCCCCGGTGGCGAACAGGCGCGCGGCATCGCGCAAGGTCTCGGCGGGGACGCGGGTGACGGCTTCGAGCACCTCGGGGCTGTGCCGCTCGTCGGCGACAAAGGTCGCCCAGTCCTGATATTCGTCCCAGTCGCAACGCTCGCGGATGAAGGCCTCGTCGGCCAACCCTTCGGTAACGATGACATGCGCCATCGCCGTCAGCACCGCGACATTGGTGCCGGGCTGCAGCGCGAGATGATGCGCCGCCTCGACATGCGGCATGCGCACCAGATCGACCCGGCGCGGGTCGATGACGATCAGCTTCGCGCCCTGCCTGAGCCGCCGCTTCATCATGCTGGCGAACACCGGATGGGCATCGGTCGGATTGGCGCCGATCACCAGAATCACGTCCGACTGCATCACGCTATCGAAATCCTGCGTCCCAGCGGACGTGCCGAACGTGGTCCTGAGGCCGTAACCGGTCGGTGAATGGCAAACCCGCGCGCAGGTATCGACATTGTTGGTGCCAAAGCCAGCGCGCACCAGCTTCTGGACGAGGAAGGTCTCCTCATTGGTGCAGCGGCTGGAAGTAATACCGCCAAGCGCGCGGGCACCGTATTGCGCCTTGATCGCCGTCAGCCGGGCGGCGGTGAAAGCCAGCGCCTCGTCCCAGCCGACCTCGCGCCAGGGCTGGTCGATAGCATCGCGGATCATCGGCGAGGTGATCCGGTCCTGATGCTGCGCATAGCCCCAGGCGAACCGGCCCTTGACGCAGGAGTGCCCGTGATTGGCCTTGCCATCCTTCCACGGAACCATGCGCACCAGCTGCTCACCCCGCATCTCGGCCCGGAACGTGCAGCCAACGCCGCAATAGGCGCAAGTGGTGACGACCGCCCGCTCTGGCATGCCGATCTCCTTGACCGCCTTTTCCTGCAAGGTCGCGGTTGGGCAAGCCTGCACGCAGGCGCCGCAGGAGACGCATTCGCTGGACAGGAAATCGTCGCCCGCTTGGCCCGCGCTGACTTTCGAGGCGAAACCGCGCCCCTCGATGGTCAGCGCGAATGTTCCCTGCACTTCGTCGCAGGCGCGCACGCAGCGCGAGCAGGCGATGCATTTGCTCGGGTCGAAATCGAAATAGGGGTTCGAGCTGTCCGCCGCCATGCCAAGGTGATTTTCTCCCGCATAGCCATAACGCACATCGCGCAGCCCGACGGCAGCGGCCTGGTCCTGCAACTCGCAATCGTTGTTGGCCGAGCAGGTCAGGCAATCGAGCGGGTGGTCGGAAATATAGAGCTCCATCACCCCCCGGCGCAGCTTGGTCAGGCGCGGCGTCTGGGTGCGGACAGCCATGCTGTCTGTAACGGGCGTGGTGCAGCTCGCTGGCGTGCCTTTCATCCCGTCGATCTCGACCAGGCACAGCCGGCAAGAGCCGAACGCGGCGATATTGTCGCTGGCGCAAAGTTTC
>JANMCD010000176.1:0-10498 GCA_031360905.1 Novosphingobium sp. | reverse complement strand
GACCCGCAATTCCCTTCCCGATGGCGGGAGAGGCTCGGGAAGGGAGGGTTTCCCTTCCGCTTGGCGAACCTGAACCAACGCAACTAACCCTTCCCCGACCCCCTCCCGCCAGCGGGAAGGGAGTCTGCGGCCTTTCAATTCCAAGTTTCCCCCGTTAAAGGCCCGACTGCGAAGGAGCATGGTAGTGGCGAGTAACTGGACACCCGATGGCTGGAAGGCGCAGGAAGCGCGCCATCTGCCGGCCTATGAAAACGCGAGCGAGCTTGCCGGGGCCGAGGAAACGCTCGCCAAGTTCCCGCCGCTTGTGTTTGCCGGGGAAGCGCGCGCGCTGAAGGCCGATCTCGCCGAGGTTGCCGCGGGCAAGGGCTTCCTGCTCCAGGGCGGCGATTGCGCCGAGAGCTTTGCCGAGCATAGCGCCGACAATATCCGCGATACGTTCCGCGTGCTGCTGCAAATGGCGGTGGTGATGACCTTCGCCAGTAAGCAGCCGGTGGTGAAAGTTGGTCGCATGGCCGGCCAGTTCGCCAAGCCGCGCTCTGCGCCGACCGAGACAATCGGCGAGACGGAATTGCCGAGCTATTTCGGCGATATCATCAACGGCATGGAATTCGACCAGGGTGTTCGCCGCAACGATCCGCAGCGCATGCTGCAGGCCTATGGGCAGAGCGCGGCGACGCTCAACCTGCTGCGCGCCTTCGCCCATGGCGGCTACGCCAATCTGCGCCAGGTTCATCAGTGGACGCTCGACCATATCGGCCGCAGCCCCTGGGCCAAGAAGTTCCGCGAGACCGCCGACCGTATCGGCGAGGCGCTGGACTTCATGCAGGCCTGCGGGATCAATCCCGAGACCGTGCCGCAGCTTCAGGGCACCAGCTTCTTCACCAGCCATGAGGCGTTGCTGCTGCCCTACGAGCAAGCGCTGACCCGGCGTGATTCGCTCACCGGCGACTGGTACGATTGCTCGGCGCATATGCTGTGGATCGGCGACCGCACGCGCTTCGAAGGCTCGGCACATGTCGAGTTCCTGCGCGGCGTCGGTAATCCGATCGGTATGAAATGCGGTCCGAGCCTCGAGCCCGTCGCGCTGCTGCGGATGCTCGACACCCTTAATCCCGCACGCGAGGCCGGGCGGATGACGCTGATCAGCCGCTTCGGCCATGACAAGGTCGAAGACGGACTGCCGGCGCTGGTCCGCGCGGTTCAGCGCGAGGGCCATCCGGTGGTGTGGTCGTGCGATCCGATGCACGGCAATGTGATCAAGGCGGCTTCGGGTTACAAGACCCGGCCGTTCGAGCGGATTTTGGCCGAGGTGAAAGGATTCTTCGCTGTCCACCGCGCCGAGGGAACACACGCAGGCGGCATCCATATCGAGATGACCGGGCAGGATGTTACCGAATGCACCGGCGGCGCCGTCGCCATCACCGATGAAGCGCTGGCCGACCGCTACCACACCCACTGCGACCCGCGCCTCAACGCTGCGCAGTCGATCGAACTTGCATTCCTGCTCGCCGACATGCTCAACCTCGAAGCCACGGAGAGGGCGAGGAAGGCGGCCTGAGCCCTCTTTATCCTTCCCTTGGCGGAAGGACACAAGTTCGGGGAATGGGGGATTTCGTATCGGGAATAAAGTTCTCGGTTCTGGACGCCTTAGCCTCAGAAATCCGCGGTCACGGTCAGGGTGAAGCGCCGGCGTTCTTCCATGTAGAGCGTGTTGGGCGCGATGACTTTCCAGCTGGCGGCGTCGAACACGTTCAACGCCAGCGCGCGAAAGCTCATCGGCACCTTGCCGAGCTTGAATGACTGGCGCAGGCCGAGGTCGAGCGTGGCAAATCCCGGCACCATCAGCTGTTTGTTGCCGAGCGATGCGAGCGGCCGCGAGCCGACCGCGCGTTGGCCGGTGTAGGTGAGCGAGGCGGTCGGCGTTAGTCCGCCGAAGATGTCGGTACGATAATTCGCATCGATACGAGCGAACAGCGAGGCCATGCCAGCCGGACGTTCTCCAACTCCGGGCAGCCGGTCGATCACCCGCGGCTGTGCTGCCACGGCCCCTGCCAGCAGATGCAGCCGCTTGCCGAACTGGCCGCTGAGCGAGGCTTCGATCCCGCGATGGCGAACCCTGCCGACGGCAGTAAAAGCTCTGGCCTGGTCAAACGAGAAGTAGGGTTTGGTGATCTGGAAAGCATTGACCACCATCTGGCCGCCGTGGAACTTCAAACGGACACCGCCCTCATATTGCGTAGAGCGGGTCGCGGGCAGTTGCTCGTTGCGGTTGGTCGCGCTCTCGGGGGCGGTGCCGCTGTCCTCCAG
Organism: Novosphingobium sp.; assembly: GCA_031360905.1. Classification (GTDB taxonomy): domain Bacteria; phylum Pseudomonadota; class Alphaproteobacteria; order Sphingomonadales; family Sphingomonadaceae; genus Novosphingobium. Next base: position 8,191 of record JANMCD010000176.1, on the reverse strand, counting down.
CCCCTTTTCGGTTCCGACAAAGACCGAGACGGACGGCGTGATGTCGATGCCCAGGGCGGCGTTGTAGAGCCAGGGATCGTCGTTCGACCGAGTAATGACGCCCGTTCGCCCATCGCGGGAACTGCCACGGTAGTGCGCCTTCTGGATGCCAAGATTGATCATGCCGGTGCCCGCCAGCTTGCCGGTATAGCCCAGCATGAAGGAATGCTGCTTCACGTGGCCGTCATTCGGCGTGCCGAAGTCGAACACCGGCTGCGGCCGGGGATCGGGGATGCCATAGGGTACTTTTCCCGGATAAATCTCCACATCCGACCCGCCGGTCTGGGTCAGGCGATCACGCGCGCGGAAGCCGGCAATGAATCGGTGCTGCCAGCGCCCGCTGCCGAACCGCAGCGCAAGCTGAGCCTCGCCGCTGGTTGAATGGATGCGGTGCAGCGGATCGGAAATCACCTGATGTTTTGCTTCCTGCGGGACGAGCCCCGGCGTATCGATCAGGGAGAATATCTCGGAATAGTTTTCCGGCCGGTTGCCCTTGGCGTGGAACAGCCCGGCGCGCAGTGACAGGCCGCTGGCGATCGTTGCCTTGACCACGCCCCCGAACTGATGATTGTCATGATGTCCGCTCGCCCAGTCCTGGCCGAGATATCGCCTCGTCTCCGGAATTTTTGGCAATGTATCGCCAGTCACTACGGTCAGCGGCCGCACGTGGTTTTGCTTGAACCAAGCCACCGAGGCGAAGGGCGCGAATTCGACATCGCCGACCCGCACGATCACCCTGCCCGAGAAACCGAAGGCTTCGCTGCCGGACCCGTCACTTTGCCTTTGGTGCGCCTGCGCGCCTCCGCCGACAAAGGCAACGCGGTCGCCGGAGATCGGCACCCGCAGGTCCCACTCTCGGATAAAGCCACCAAAGGCCAGGAAGTTATAGCCAAAGCTGGTGCCCAGCTCGGTGGGAAACGGCTTCAGGCGGTATTCGATAATCCCGGTCGGCGCGTGGAAGGGGTAATCCTCGGCGGCGAAACCGACGCGCACGGCGTTGGAGCTGCGCAGCCGCGTCGACAGCGTGCCCACCGGGTCGTAATAGACCCCATCGATCCGGGCATTGCCGGCCTTCGACGGGCTGAAGCCCCGGGTGTCCTGTTCGGAATAGATGCCGGTGGTTTCCAAACCAACGCTCGAGCCGAAGGCGTCGTCCGCACCGGCCACGGCGTTCTCATTGGCGCGCTGGGCCTGCGCCGCACTGGATACCGCAAACAGCGCCAGCACGGCCGGCAATGTTACTGCACACATCCTCATGTCAAGCGCCGCGCCCCCCGTAGCACTGCCCAAAGCAAGCGCAGAGCGTTTACGCAACCGCTAATGCAGAGCAGGCTCGGTATTTTGCGACCAGCGACCTGAAAGTCAGCCGCTGGGGAGTACCGGGCGCTTCGGCGGTGGTTGTCTGGCGCAATCGCCGAGCGACGCTATGATCGCGCTCATTCAACCGGAAAGGGTCTAGACATGGAGTTCGATCTGGCAATGACCGACGCGCTGCTCGCCACCACCAGGGCGGTGCGCAAGCGGCTCGACCTCGACCGCCCGGTGCCGCGCGGAGTGATCCTGGACTGCCTCGAGCTGGCGGTTCAGGCGCCGACCGGGAGCAACAGCCAGACCTGGCGGTGGATCGTGGTCGACGATGCCGGGAAGCGGGCGGCGCTGGCCGAGCTCTATCGCACCATGGCACGGGGGTATCTGACATCAGCGGCCGCCGAGTCCGCGGGGCAGGGTAACGGGCAGACCGCACGAGTGATGGACTCGGCGCTCTGGCTGGCTGAGAACATGGAGAAGGTGCCGGTGCTGTTGATTCCCTGCGTGGAGGGCCGTCCGCCGGAAAATGCGCCAGCCGCGATTACCGCCAGCTTTTACGGCTCGATTTTCCCGGCGGTGTGGAACTTCCAGCTGGCGCTGCGGGCGCGGGGCCTGGGTTCCACGCTGACTACGCTGCATCTGTTAAACGAGCGAGCTGCGGCCGAGCTGCTGGGAATTCCGGATAACATCCAGCAGGTGGCGATGCTGCCGGTCGCCTATACCAAGGGCACCGACTTCAAACGCGCTGTGCGCGCCCCGGTTAGCGAGATCACGCATTGGAACGGGTGGTGACGGCAGCCAGGTGCTTGACCCAAGGGTACTTGATGGCGCCGCGCGATGAAGGCAAGGCCGGGCGATCTGCGTTTCTCATGACCAGGAGCTGATATCATGGCCAAATCCCGCGATGCTATCCGGATGAACGAGGTGGAGACTGCCGCGTTTCTGGACAAATGCCGCAGCCTGCAGGTGGCGACGCTTGACCGGAACGGCGCGCCGCATCTCACCACGCTCTGGTTCGCGGTGAAGGACGGCGAGTTTCTGTTCGAGACCTATGGCAAATCGCAGAAAATTGTGAACCTGCGCCGCGATCCGCGCATCGCGGTGCTTTGCGAGGCGGGTGAGACCTATGACCAGCTGCGCGGGGTTTCGGTGCAGGGCCGGGCCGAGATCGTCGATGCGGGCGAACCTCTGCTGGAGCTGATGGGCCTGCTGGTCGAGCGCAGTCATCCCGAGCTGAGCGCGGAACAGGTTGTCGCGAAGGCGGCGCAACTGGCGCAGAAGCGGGTGGTGGTGGTGGTGCGGCCGACAAAGCTGATCAGCTGGGATCACCGGAAACTGGGGACGGGGTAGGCTTGGCAATCTGCTTGGCCCCGCAGGCGGTGCATCATGTCGAGGGTGAGGCGCCAATGCCGCCGGCCCCCTGAACAAGCAGTAACTTCACACCCGCTGGCAACGGGTGTAACATCGCAGAGCGGCCCTTGCGGCGATGATTGCATTGCCGGTCCGGGGGCCGCAGGGGGAACGGCCATGAAGACCAATCGCACGTATCTATCGCTACTGTTTGCCGCCGCGCTGGCCGCGCCGGTTCCGGCATGGGCAGCCCAGGCCGTGCTGACGGCGACACTTGCCGGCGCCAATGAACCTGCCGGCGGGGACGTTGACGGCACCGGCGCATTTTCGGTTGAGATCGACACCGACGCGGGCGACTTTTGCTACAGCCTGTCGGCCGCCAAAATCGCGACGGCGACGAAGGCGCATGTCCATTCGGGCGATGCCGGTGCCGATGGTCCGCCGGTCATTACCGTCGATCTCGGCAGCGACTTGTGCATTGCCGTGGAGCCCGATGTCTTGAAGCTTATCGTTGCGGCGCCGGGGAATTACTACGTCAACGTCCACAACGCCGAATTTCCCGCCGGCGCAATCCGGGGTCAGTTGGCGGGCAAGTAAGCTGCACAGCGGAGAGCCGAATATGACTGAGGCAGTGGTGAGAAGTGCACGAGGCCTCACCGACGCCTCGCGCGAGCGCCGGTTCTATATCCGGATGGCGTGGTTCGTGCTCGCCCTGATCGCGCTCGGGTTCGCGCCGAGCTTCTATCTCAAACCGTTCAACCTGTTCAGCTATCCGCGGCCGAACCCGCCGCTGGTGGCCAATCTCATGGTGCATGGGGCGGTGTTCACCGCCTGGGTGGCGGTGTTCATGGTGCAGGTTTCGCTGGTCTCGGCGGGACGGCGCGATCTGCACCGGGCGCTGGGCGCAGCGGCCATGGTGCTGGGTGCGGCGCTGATTCCGGTGATGTATCTCACCGCCGTCTGGCAGGTCGCGCGGGCGAGCCAGCCGCCGTTCACCGATCCGCTGACCTGGACCGTAGTGCCGCTGATCGGCATCCCGGCGCTGGCCGCGTTGCTGTGGCTGGGCTGGCGCGAGAGCCGGCGCGATCTGCAGGCGCACAAGCGGCTGATGCTCGCAATTATGCTGATCCTTACCGAACCCGCGATCAGCCGCCTGCCGCTGTTGCCGCCGACCTGGTTCGGGTTCACCTTCCAGGCGGCATTGTCCCTACTGGTGTTCGTGCCGCTGTTCGTGTGGGACCGCCGCACGCTGGGACAGCTGCACTGGGCGACCAGGTTGGGGGCAGGGCTGTTCGCGCTGATTGTGACGGCGCAGGCGTTCTTCCTCGCGACCCCGGGTATATGGTCGGCCTTTGCCGCGAGGTTGCCGGGGGTCTAGAGCGGTGAGCGATAAATCCGGTCCCGCCGCACACCCCCAAACATAAATGAGGCCGGCATCGCCGCCGGCCCCACTATCGCCTTCGCCGTTTCCGGTCGATGAGCTTCTGCCTATCGCGTCTGGACGGTTCGCGTGGCCGCTGTGATGCTTTGCCGAGCAACCGCAAGTGCCGTAACACCGGAGGTACTACCTGCATCGCGATGCTCGTCGCACCGGGCCCGACCAGCTTTGGCGCGAAGCCTCGACCGGTCGTTTCAAACCATCAATCTGCTAATCCCTTCATGCCTTGCGGCGTTCCGGGATGGCGTCCGTCATATTCCCGGCGGACTGCGCCGGCGTGTGGTCCCGTCAGGCGGCGGATCAGCACCCGAAAGTGCTTTTCCGGACGCCTGGCGGTTCCAAGGGTACGCTCGCTGTTGAACCCTCAGGACGTACTTCCCTTGCGGGCCACGCTCCCTTCCGGAACCCTTCCAAAGCTTCGTTCCGCCCAATTTCGGTTTTGAGGCCGAAGCCGGGCTTTCCTTGCGCTCTTTCCGGGCACATCGAACTTACCGATAACCGCGCGCCACTCACTGCATCTGCGGTTCGCCAAGCTTGCTCCGAAGAGCTTGCGAGGTGCGTTTTCCGACGCTGCTGCGGGCATCGCAGTCACCCCGATCAGGTTGAACTTCCCTGTTCTCTTTCAGGCTGTTACACCTGGCGGAGGAGGTCGTTTCTTCCCTTTCGGCACACAGAAGCTGCGCCTGTTTGGCGAGTCGTACAAGCAAAAAATGCAGGGGTTATCCACAGGGGCGCAGATCGCTGGTGGACAAGTCCGGTTTGCCTGTGGACGGAATCTTTCTCAGCCGCAGGGCGGGGCAATCGGCGCTACCGGTCACGCTGCCCCAGTAGGCTGAGCCGCAATTATCTGTCCCTCTGCGCCAAGAGTCGCAACCGCAGGGCATTCAGCTTGATGAAGCCCTCCGCATCCTTCTGGTCATAGGCCCCGGCATCGTCCTCGAAGGTGACATGCCGCTCCGAATAGAGGCTGCTGGCCGATTTGCGCCCGACCACCGCAGCCATGCCCTTGTAGAGCTTGAGCCGCACTGTGCCCGAAACTTTCGCCTGCGAATGATCGATCGCCGCCTGCAGCATCTCGCGCTCCGGAGCGAACCAGAAGCCGTTGTAGATCAGTTCCGCATACTTCGGCATTAGTTCGTCCTTGAGATGCGCGGCACCGCGATCGAGCGTGATGGATTCGATCCCGCGGTGCGCGCGGGCGTAAATTTCGCCGCCGGGGGTCTCATACATGCCGCGGCTCTTCATTCCGACGAACCGGTTCTCGACCAAATCTAGCCGGCCAATGCCGTGCTTGCGGCCTAGTTCGTTGAGCGCGGTGAGCAGCGCCGCCGGGCTCATCGCCGCGCCGTTGAGCGCCGTCCCGTCGCCGCGCTCGAAATCGACGGTGATATATTCGGGCTGGTCCGGCGCGTCCTCCGGATTGACCGTGCGCGAATAGACATAATCCGGCACTTCGGCCCACGGGTCTTCCAGCACCTTGCCTTCCGAGGAAGTGTGCAGCAGGTTGGCGTCGGTCGAGAACGGGCTTTCGCCGCGCTTGTCCCTGGGCACCGGGATCTGGTGCGCTTCCGCCCAGGCGATCAGCGCGGTGCGGCTGGTCAGCTCCCACTCGCGCCACGGAGCGATCACCCGGATCGACGGGTCGAGCGCATAGGCGGACAGCTCGAAGCGCACCTGATCGTTACCCTTGCCGGTCGCCCCGTGCGCCACCGCGTCGGCCCCGGTTTCATGCGCGATTTCGACCAGCCGCTTGGAAATCAGCGGCCGGGCGATCGAGGTGCCGAGCAGATAATCGCCCTCATAACGGGCATTGGCGCGCATCATCGGGAAGACGAAATCGCGCACAAATTCCTCGCGCAGATCGTCGATATAGATGTGGGCGTCGGGAACCCCCATCAGCCTGGCCTTGGCCCGCGCCGGCTCCAGCTCCTCGCCCTGGCCGAGATCGGCGGTGAAGGTGATCACCTCGCATTGATAGGTGACCTGCAGCCACTTGAGGATGACCGAAGTATCGAGCCCGCCGGAATAGGCGAGGACGACTTTTTTGATGTCGGACATAAGCTACTCCGCGGGCTGAGGGCCGGGCGCGACTATCAGGGTGGGCCGACTATCGCAACTGTCACTCGGCCGCTTCCCTCCCCAAATGCCACTCCGGCGCCGCATCCAGCGCCGACAGCCGCGCCGCCTCCGCCACCATATAATCGCGCGTCATCGGCACCGCGTCCCTCTGCTTCACCGACTGGATCTGGAAGTTGACCATGTTGCCGTGGCGGAAGCTTTGCTCGGCACCGGCGAGGTAGAATTGCCACATGCGGAACAGCCGCGCGTCGTAGAGCGCGGTAATCTCCGCCTCATGGAGGCAGGTGCGGCGGTACCATTCTTCCAGGGTGTGGGCGTAGTGGTAGCGCAGCACTTCCACGTCCGCCACTTCCCAGCGGGCGCGCTCCATAGCGGCGATCAGTTCGCTCATCGCCGGGATGTAGCTGCCGGGGAAGATGTATTTGCGGGTCCATTTGTCGGTGGTGCCGGGCGGCGTGGTGCGGCCGATGGTGTGGGTGAGCATCACGCCGTCGTCGGCGAGCAGATCGAGGGTCTTGGCGAAATATTCGCCGAAATGCGGCGCGCCGAGGTGTTCGATCATGCCGACGCTGGTGATGCGGTCGAAAGTCCCGGTGACATCGCGGTAGTCGATCAGCTGGAAGCGGACCTTGTCGGCCACCCCGGCCGCCGCGGCGCGCTCGTTGGCGAAGCGGACCTGATCGGGGGCGAGGGAAACGCCCAGCACCTCGCAGCCGAAATGGCGGTTGAGATAGAGCGCGAGGCCGCCCCAGCCGCCGCCGATGTCGAGCACGCGCATGCCCGTTCCCTGGCCGGGCCGGATATGCAGTTTCGCCGCGATCAGCGCCTTCTTGTCAACCTGCGCGCGTTCCAGGGTGCTGGCCGGATTGCGGTAATAACCCATCGAATACTGCCGGTCCTCATCAAGGAACAGCTCATAGAATTGCCGGGTAAAATCATAGTGGTGAACGATATTCTTGCTTGCCTTGGCCCGCCAGTTGATCTGGTCCGCCCTCGCCAGAAACCAGTCGAAGGAGCGGCGCAGGGTACCCGGTGCGGCGAGTTGCGTGCCCTGGGCGCGGGCGCCGGCAGTGACGAGCAGGACGAAGTCGCGGATGTCATGCGGCGGCTCGACCACCAGCCAGCCGCTCATATAGGCCTCTCCGGCGCCGATCCGCGGGTCTTTGGCGATGTGCATGGCGGCGCGTTTGTCGGTGAAGCGGATGGCGATGGGTTCGCCGGTGCCGTCGCCGTAGCGATAGAGTTTGCCGTCGTGATCGGTGAAGATAAGCGTGCCCTTGCGGACGAGTTGGCGCAGAAGCTTGTCGAGTAACCACATGGCGCGGCTTTTATATCAGCGATTCGCGCGGGCAAGAGCAAATCCGCGTATTCACAGCCAGCCCAGCGCATCCGCCAGCTGCCATAGCCCCAGCGCGAGGAACAGCAGCGCGGCAGCAGTGCGGGTGGCGCTGAGCGAGACGCGCTTGATTAGTTCCTCGCCGAGGAACACCGCCGGGCCGTTGGCCAGCATCATGCCCAGCGTGGTGCCGGCAGCGACCGCCACCACGCTGTGATACTGCGCGGCCAGCGCGACCGTCGCAACTTGCGTCTTGTCGCCCATCTCGACGAAGAAAAACGCCACCAGCGTGGTGAGGAAGGCGTTGCGGCGCGGTTTGAAGCTTTCGGCGTCCTGGTCGAGCTTGTCGGGGATCAGCGTCCAGGCGGCCATGGCGATGAAGCCCAGCGCGACCGCGATGCGGAACCAGGGCGCATCGACCAGCCCCGCCATTTCGCGTCCGACCAGGGCGGCGAGGCAGTGGTTGGCGATGGTCGCGGCGAAAATCCCTGCCAGAATTTGCCACGGCGCGCGCAGCCGTGCGGCGAGCACGATGGCGAGCAGCATCGTCTTGTCGCCGATTTCGGCGAGCGCGACGACTGCGATCGACGCCAGACAAGCGTTCAGCACCGAATCTTCATACGCGGGCGAGGAACAGCACG